>DASQIU010000038.1:0-9543 GCA_035631395.1 Daejeonella sp.
GCTACAAGCACCTGGGTACTTCTGGCGAATGGGGAATGGGTCTGGGCATTTATGGTTCTACCAATGTAAGCGTTTACAACCTCAAAGCTTCTGAATTCTGGGGCGATGGCTTGTATATTGGCGATAATAAAGGCGTACCCAATAAAAACATCGTGGTAAGCGGGGTTACGGCAACCTATAACCGTCGGGATAATATCTCCATAATTTCTGTTGACGGTTTGAAGATGGAAAATGTGTATGTAGCTTATGCCAACGGAACCCTGCCTATGGCCGGCCTGAACTTTGAGCCTAACACTCCTAAAGATGAGCTGAAAAACATCACCGTAACCAACTTCGTATCTGAAGGCAACAAAGGACCTGGTTTAAAATTCCCAATCAGCACCTTATACGGCGGACCAAATAAAACCATTAATATTACCATCAACAATGCCGTTGATAAAGGTTCTGAAAGAGCTTTATATGCCACGCTTTACAAGCAGGGCAAACAGGTTGCCGGCGAAACCATTGGCGGGGTAATTCAATTGAATAACATCTCCATGGAGCGAAATACCATGCAGCCAATGACGGTGAATTTGGAAGACAAAAACCTGCGTATAAACATCGTAAATCCAAAAGTAATTGATAAAGCTGGTAAAGAATATCAGGGTGATGCGGCCAAAACCTATTTGACCAACAAAAACTATATGAATCCCAATACCAATTACTCGATTACCACTTCTGCGGGGTCTACGCCAACACCGGTTCCAACTCCAACTCCTACGCCTACGCCGACCCCAACGCCAACGCCTACTCCAGCGCCAAGTGGAAAGTTAACGGAGGTGATCAGAATTAATGCAGGTGGTAAAGCCGCAACTTACGGAAGCGAAGTATGGAAAGCTGACCAGTATTTTTCTTCATCCCGTACTGGTAACATTGCCGCAAGCATTAGTGGCACTACCAAAACTGCGGTTTATCAAACAGAAAGATATGGCGATATGGGCTACAGTATTCCGGTAAGTTCAGGCAAATACACCGTAGAACTGCATTTTGCTGAGGTCTATTTCAAAACGGCTGGCTCTCGGGTGTTTAATGTGAACATCGAAAATGGCCAGTTTGTCCAAAATAACATAGACCTGGTGAAAAACTTTGGCGCCTTCAAAACGGGAGTTATCAAAGCTCAAAATGTCCAGGTTACAGATGGAAAATTAAATATCGACTTCAAAAGCGTAGTCAACTTTGCTAAGATCTCCGGTATCGTGGTCTACAAACAAAACTAAAAGTAACACTCTCAAAACGACTGATCCATTAAAAGGGCGCCTATAATAGGCGCCTTTTTAATTTATATCCTGGCAGATTCTTTTTTAGCAAAGCCGCCCATTCTTGGGCACCGCAGTCCAGCTTTCCGTTCCAATTCCTCATTCCGCCCAACCTTTTCACAACCTCAACCGGGCTCTATTCCGGCTTTTCCAATCAATTGGGGTTTAGAAAACAGTTGTTATTCGCCTTTGGTAATGCCTTGGGCCTGAATAAAACTTAAAGGCCCTTATCCTGTTTAGCAACTATGCTTTTAAAACAGATCTCCATTATTGTATCTCTGGCCTTGCTGCAAGCAACAGGTTTAACCGGAAAAAAGGGTAACCAATCCCCTGAAATAAATCCAGAAACTTCACATCCAGCCAATAATGGCATTACAGCTAACAGCCATTATATTCTAAAAGATCTGCCTCCCAATTATGTCAAAGATGCTTCGGTAGATTACACCTCCATTATCCAGGCAGCGCTAAATAAGTACAACCATGTAGTTTTCCCGGCATTTCCTCTGCTGATCAATGATTCTGGATTGAACATCGGATCCAACAAAGCTCTTTCCTTTTTGCCGGGTTCAGAATTACGGATGATGCCTTCCATAAAAAAGAATTTCTATATCCTGAGAATGCGTGGAGTAAGCAATGTAACGCTATACAATCCCGTTTTAAAAGGCGATCGCTACCAACACCTGGATAATGTGGGCGAATGGGGAATGGGCATTTCCATTTTAGGCTCCTCCAATATTAAGGTGTTCAATGCCCATATAACCGAATGCTGGGGCGATGGTATTTATATTGGCGATAATAATGGAATCCCCAGCAAAAATATACAGATAAGCAATTCTTATGTAAGCCGCAACCGTCGGGATGGCATCTCAGTAGTTTCAGTAGATGGCCTGAAAATGGAAAATATTTATGCCGGCTATTCTAATGGCACCAAGCCCCTGGCCGGGATTAATTTTGAACCCAACAACTCTAAGGATGAACTGAAAAACATCAGCCTGAATAAAATAAATACCGAAGCAAATCTGGGGGCCGGCATTCAAATTTCCATGAGTAATCTGTATGGCGGCAGCAATAAAATTATTGGCATCAACATTTCCAACCATACCGATAAGGGATCTGAACGCTCTTTTTATTCCTCCATCTATCTAAAAAAACAAGTCGATGACGAAAGAGTATCGGGAAACATACAAGTAAATAATGCCCATTGGATAAACAATACCTTTAGACCCATGGTAGCCGATTTGAATGAAGAAAACATTCAATTGCTACTTAACAACATCCAGATAACAGATAAAGACGGAAAACTATATAAAGGCGAAGCCGCCAAAAAATTTCTATCTTCCAAGTATTATATCAACCCGCTTAGTAATTATAAAATCTCAAATTAGCTAATGGCTATTCAGCTAAAGGCTAATAGAAAAAATAAAACTTTATCCGCCAATTGACTATCAACTAATAACTTAAAGCCAAATATAGATTCCCGAAAATTTTAATAGTTTTAACCTCCGGGGAAAATTATCAAGATGAAAAAAAGATTAGCTATTTACCTGGGGCTCTTGGCAGCCCTGTTTTTATGGGGTGGTTTTATTAAATCCGACAGTAATACTGTAATATACATTGTTCGTCATGCCGAAAAAGATGCATCCAACCCTAACAACGCAGATCCCGATCTTAGCGCTGAAGGTCAGGCAAGAGCTATTGACTTAGCCCGGACACTAAGAAAGGAAAAAATTGCAGCCATTTTTACTACTTCATATAAGCGTACAGAACAAACCGCAATTGGAGTAGCCAAAAACAATAACTTAAACATTATGCATTATGAGGCAAAAGATTTTGCCGGTGTAGCCCAAAATGTTCTCAGTCAGTATAAAAACCAGAAAACACTTATAGTAGGCCATTCCAATACCATATTGGAAATAGCCAAAGCATTTGGCGCCAAAACTCCAGTAGAAACGCTTGAAGACGATGATTATGATTTACTGTTACGTGTAACCATTAATAAATCCGGCCAGGCCAAACTACTAATAAGCCGCTATGGCAAACCGCACCATAGTACTGTGGTACCGCTTGGTAAAGAACTGTAAAAACACACTATTTCCACTTAAAACAAGCTTCCATAACCTACTGTTATTGGGTTTATGGAAGCTCCAATCCTTCACTTTGCCGGAATCAGCGGCAGCCTGCGTAAAGGTTCATACAATACTTTTTTACTTAAAGCCGCAGCAGAACTTTTACCAGAGGGAGTAAGCATGGATATTTTACCTATTGCCAATATTCCGCTCTATAATGCCGATCTGGATATTCCCAATGTGGTTAACCGCCCACCAGAAGTGCAACTTTTCCGTCAGGAACTGGCAAAAGCCGATGGCATCTTACTGGTATCTCCAGAATACAATTATTCTATTCCGGGAACTTTAAAAAACGCCATCGACTGGGGCTTCGCGTGGTGAAGATTCTCCCCTGCTCCGGAAAGCTGTGGCGGTAATGGGCGCCACCCCGGGCCTGTGGGGAACCGTGCGTATGCAACTGGCTTTTCAGTCTGTTTTCTTATTCCTGGATATGAAACCCATCTTAAAACCCGAAGTACTGGTAAACAAAGCCGCAGGCAAGTTTGATTCCGCAGGCAAGCTAACCGACCCGATTAGCATAGAATTGGTTCGCAAAAAGCTAGAGGCCTTAAAAAAACGCTGCCTGGAACTTCGTCAAAAATAAAATCAGGAGATTTATCTTTTTGAAGGCCAAAATCTTACATTCGCCCTTCAAATTTTCATAATGTCTTTTGAGCTGATACTCCTTTGCCTGGTTTCTTTTGGTGCCGGATTTATTGATTCTATAGTTGGTGGCGGCGGACTGCTTCAAACGCCAGCCATGCTGGTTATTTTACCACAATATCCGGTAGCTACCCTGCTGGGCACAACCAAAATTCCTTCCATATCTGGTACCGCTTTTGCCGCCTGGCGATATTCCAGAAACGTAAAATTAAACTGGACCTTCTTACTTTATATTGCCATTATTGCTTTTAGCGGAGCCATGCTAGGCGCCTGGTGCGTATCCATGATCGATAACCGCTATATCAAACCCTTTATTTTTTGTGTACTGATATTGGTGGCTGCTTATACTTATAGGAATAAGAACTTTGGTTTGCAGCAGGAAAAAGATCTTAGTCTGATCCAGCAACTGGCAACCGGCCTGCTCTTTGGCTTCTGCATTGGCTTTTACGATGGCTTAATTGGCCCCGGAACGGGTACGTTTTTTATTTTGGCCTTTATTACCCTGCTGGGCCATGATTTTTTACATGCCAGCGCCAGCGCCAAACTGATCAATCTGGCTACCAATCTGGCTGCTATTCTCTATTTCGGAAGTACCGGACATATTCTCTATGAATTTGCCATCCCCATGGCGGCCTGCAATATCATGGGCTCTTTTCTGGGTACCCGCCTGGCTTTATTGAAAGGTAACCGCTTTATCCGTATTTTTTTCCTGATGGTAGTTGGGGCAACTATTTTGCGTTTTGCCTGGGATATTTTCTATAAAGGCCTGTAAAATCGACTGGATAAAACGCTGTAGAGCACTAGTATGACGACAGATTTGTTTGTTACCAGATTTTTATTTTAGAAAAGCAAGGCTATAACCAGTTGGCACCGATAGTCCCGCTTTCCGTTCCAAATCCTCATTTCGCTACGCTTCATTCCGGGTTTTCCACTCAATCGGGTTTAAATTTTACAGTCCCTACTCCCGCTCAACCTCATGTAATTCAAACAGGTATGCATTTTTGATGGGCCGGATAGGTCTCTGGTAGGTTTCGCTCAAAATCTTCACAAAACATCCGCCATAATAAAACATCATGGCCGAATAAAACACAAATAATAAAATAAGCACCATAGAGCCCGAAGCGCCGTAAATAGTGCCAATATTACTGTAAGAAAGCAATTGTTTAAGAACTAACTTACCGGCGGTAAAAAGAATCCCGGTAAAAAAACCTCCGGCAAAGGCTAAGTTCCAGTCCGGCCGGCCGGCTGTTAAAAACCGGAATAAATTGCTAAACCAGATGGTCACAATGATCAGGAAGACAAACTCATTGACTGCCCGGAAAAAGAACGCCCCCGTTCCCTGCCAGATTTCTTCCATAGAATTACCCAGAAAAACCTGCAACCCTTCGGTAAACAAACCCACTATAAACAGGAGTCCGGCTAATAGGATGATCAATAAAGAGCGAATACGATTTTTCAGACCAACCAGCATTCCTGCTCGTACCCGAATATTCCAGATCTGATCCAATGAGTTTTTGATGACTCCAAAAAGTGTGGTAGCCACAAACAACAAAAACAAGAAGCCAAAGATGGTTACATACCAATTTTGAGCCAGATTATTTACGGCTTCCAGGGTAATTTTAATCTGCTGGGCGCTCCGGTTTCCCAACAAATGGGCTAAGCGCTGCAGGAGTTCATCGCTAACTTTATCCGGATTGATAAATAAACCAAAAAGCTGGATGAAAATAATCAGGATGGGCGGCAGGGCAAAAGTGGCAAAAAAAGCTGTGGCGCCGCCTAAACGCAAGGGGTCATTCATTTTCAGCTCAATAAATGAATGGTACATCAGCCGCCCAAAAGTTGCAACTTGCTGAAAAAGATTTTGCGTTTTTTTGATTTTTAATGCCAAGCCGCAAAGATAAGTTTTTAACCGGTGTTTATATGGATCTGTGTTTATAAGAGCAACTTTTCCGGATCCTGACGATCATCCCAAAATAATAAAAGCTCTATATTTTGCTGTTTAAACTGGTAAAACAAGCTTACCTGTTTTACCACAACGCACTTAAAGGTTTTACTCTCCCTAGAATAGGGATAAAGTCGAGGATTCTTACGAATGTGATTAATCACTTCTTCTGTTCTATTAATGAAAACTTTCAGCTCTTTCTCTGTCCATTTCTCCTCCAAATACTCCAAAATTTGATAATAGGTAAGTTTTGCAACAGGAGACCAGATAACAGGATAAAGCCATTTATCGGTTCAAAAAACGTTTTTTCACTTCTTCCATTACCTGATCATGCTGAATACCTTCGCCCTGATCAAGTTCTGTCTTTGCTTTATTAACCGCTTGCTTTATTTCTGCGGGCAGTTCTTCCCAAAAATCAACTTCCGACAATCCCACCAAGGATTTAATCTCATTCAACAGAGCTTCATCATCGCACTGAATGATTTTTTCCACTATCCTATATTTTAAGACATTATCCATATCAAGAAAACATGAAGATAACATTTTTCTCTCATTCAATATTTTGAAACCCTGATGCTGGCCCTGCGCAATAATGCCAGATGTTGTATTTTTGGCAGTAAACATCCAAATAGAACGGAAACTGATTATCAAGAATTTGCTTTAATTATAAAACAGAAAAATATGGAAACTTTGAAAAACAAAATAGCTCTGGTTACCGGAGCTGGCCGCGGAATTGGCCGGGCTATTGCCTTGGCACTGGCCAAAGAAGGCGTACAGGTTGCACTTTTGGGCCGCACCGAAAAATCATTGCAGGAAACTGCCGCTCAAATTACCAATATGGGTGTAAAAACAGCTTTTGCTACCGCAGATGTGGCAGAAATGAGTCAGGTAAATAAAGCTGTTGCTAAACTAACCGCAGAACTAGGCCCCATAAATATTCTGGTAAATAATGCCGGCATTGGAAAATTTGGAACCTTTCTGGAACTGGATCCGGTTGAATGGGAACAAATTATTCGCGTAAACTTAATGGGTGTTTATTATACAACCCGGGCGGTTTTACCCGCAATGATAGAAGCACAAACCGGCGATATTATCAATATTGGCTCTACTTCGGGCTTACGTGCCAGCGCCGGAAGCAGTGCATATAGCGCCTCTAAGTTTGCCTTACAGGGATTAACTGAAGCGCTTATGTATGAAGTGCGAAAACATAATATCCGGGTAATGGGCCTGAACCCAAGCACCGTGGCTACCGATCTGGCTTTTGAACTAAGCCTCACTGATGGCGATCCAGCCCGGGTAATGCAGCCCGAAGACCTGGCCGAGCTCTTAATATCCCAACTAAAGCTGAACCGCCGGGTATTTGTGAAATCAAGTGCCATCTGGTCAACTAACCCTTAAACCAGGAAAAAACCTCATAATATCATTCCACATAAAAACCATTCCATAACAAGTTTTAGATGAAGAAAATATTTCTGCTCGGGGGCATTTTAGCCTTTATCACTTCCTTTACATTGGCGCAGCAAAAGCAATTAAGCATGGAAGATGCTTTTTTGAATGTACGCACCACGCTGGCTCCGCAAAACCTGAAACAATTAGGCTGGATAAAAGGCACTGATGATCTCTCGTACACAGACACCCGGCAAGGACGCCAGATGCTGGTTAAAAAGTCGGCCCGCAGCAATCAGGAAAGCGAGTTGCTCGATTTAGACCAATTGAACAAAGCCGGCAATTTAAACCTCGCTTCTTTTCCGGCCATCCGTTGGATTTCGGCCACGCAGTTTGCTTTTGCAGCTCCGCAAAAAGAGTTAATATATGATCTGAAAACCGGTCAGGTTTCTGTATCAGCCGAGCGTAATTTACCTAAAGAAGCTGCCAATCAGGATCTCAATCCTAAACAAAACCTGATCGCTTTTACCATCAACAACAATCTGTTTATCACTGATGGAAAACAGGAAAAAGCAATCACCAACGACAGCAATGAGCATATTGTAAATGGCCAATCGGTACATCGGCAGGAATTTGGCATCAATAAAGGAACTTTTTGGTCGCCAAAAGGAAATTATCTGGCTTTTTACCGCATGGACGAAACCATGGTAGCCGATTATCCGGTAATCGATTGGACGGCACGCCCGGCAAAAAACACCAACGTCAAATATCCTATGGCTGGCGAAAAAAGCCATGAAGTAACGCTGGGTGTTTATTCGGTGGCTACCGGGAAAATCGTTTTCCTGAAAACCGGCGAGCCCAAAGAGCAGTATCTAACCAATATCGCCTGGAGCCCTGATGAGGCCTATATCTATATCGCCGTATTAAACCGTGATCAAAATCACATGAAGCTGAACCGCTATAATGCCCAAAGCGGTGAGTTTGAGAAAACGCTGTTTGAAGAAACCGATGAAAAATATACTGAACCCATGCATCCCATGGTATTTGTGCCGGGCAATCCGGAGCAATTTATCTGGCAATCTGAACGTGATGGATACAACCATCTATACCTGTATAATAGCCAGGGCAAACTCATTCGCCAGCTTACCAAAGGCAAATGGGTGGTAACCAATTTTGAGGGATTTGACCCGTCGGGCAAGAAAGCCTTCTTCACTTCTACCATTTCCAGTCCTATTACCCGCGATTTTTGCAGCGTAGAGTTAAAATCGGCTAAAATCATTCGTATTACCAGCCAGGAAGGAACGCATGCCGCAGTCTTAAACGATCAGGGAACTTTAGTATTAGACCAGTTCAGCAACCAAACTACGCCAAGGCAATGGCAGGTTTATGCTACCGATGGCAAAAAGATCAACACGTTGTTTACTGCCGAAAATCCGCTAAAGGATTATCAACTGGGCGAGATGAACATCTTTACCATCAAAAACGATCAAGGAGACGATCTATACTGCCGCTTATACAAACCTGTAAATTTTGATGCGTCCAAAAAATTTCCCGTGGTGGTGTATCAATATGGCGGTCCACATGCCCAAATGATTAACAATACCTGGAACGGTGGCAGCGGCGATCTTTGGTTCCAGTATTTGGCTCAGCGTGGTTTTGTAGTTTTCACGCTCGATAATCGCGGTAGCTACAACCGTGGGAAAGCTTTTGAACAGGCTATTTTCCGTCATTTAGGCGATGTAGAATTACAGGATCAACTGAAAGGCGTAGCATACCTGAAAAACTTGCCTTATATAGATGCCAGCCGCATGGGCTTAATGGGATGGAGCTACGGCGGCTTCCTCACCACTTCCATGATGACCCGTTACCCTGGCGTATTTAAAGCAGCGGTTGCCGGCGGACCGGTTATTGACTGGAGTTATTATGAAATAATGTACGGCGAACGTTATATGGATACCCCTGAGCAAAATCCGGAAGGCTATAAAAACAGCAATGTCATTAATCACCTGGATAATCTTAGCGGAAAACTATTGGTCATACATGGCGCACAGGATGCTACCGTAGTATGGCAGCACAGTATGATGTTATTGAAAGCTGCTGTTGACAAGGGCAAACAGATAGATTATATGGTTTATCCCGGCCATGAACATAA
>DASQIU010000039.1:0-15764 GCA_035631395.1 Daejeonella sp.
CGAAATGGATGATGAAGTAACCAAATCGGCCAGCAAAATGATGAACAGCGCTGTTTTCGGTCAAATCATCATCCTGATTGTTTACTTACCCATTTTCACTCTGCAAGGAATTGAAGGCAAAATGTTTATGCCCATGGCTCAAACGGTATTGTTTGCCTTATTAGGTGCCTTCCTGCTATCGCTTACCTATATTCCGATGATGAGTTCTTTATTTTTAAGTCGCCAGGCAAAAAAAGAGCAAAACGCATCCGATAAAATCATGCACAAACTGTCAATCAGCTATCGGAGTATGTTGGCCAAAGTGCTGCATCATCCCGTAAAAGTTATAGGATCTATTGTGGCCTTGTTTCTAATTGCCATAGTTATACTTTCCCGTTTAGGCGGTGAGTTTATTCCCACCTTAGAAGAAGGTGATTTTGCGGTGGAGACCCGGGTATTAACCGGCAGTAACCTGAATACTTCGGTTGAATATACCAACAAAGCGGCAAAGATCTTAAAATCCCAATTCCCTGAAGTAGAAATGGTGGTGACCAAAATTGGCAGCGGAGAAGTACCAACAGACCCAATGCCCATGGATGCCGGCGATATGATAGTGATCTTAAAAAATAAAAAAGAATGGACTTCGGCCACCTCTTTTAATCAATTAGCCGAGAAAATGGGCGAATCCTTGCAGGATGTTGCTGGTATCACAACAAGCTTCCAATATCCGGTCCAGATGCGTTTCAATGAATTAATGACCGGTGCCCGCCAGGATGTGGTATGTAAAATTTTTGGCGAAAACTTAGACTCTTTAGCCAAGGTAGCTGCCCAATTAGGCAAAATTGCAGGCTCTGTAGATGGCGCTCAAAATATTTATGTAGAAGCAGTAACCGGTTTGCCTCAGATCATTATTGAATACAAGCGTCCGCTGATTGCCCAATACCAGCTTTCCATTGCTGATATTAACAAGGTAGTTAATACGGCTTTCGCCGGACAAAGCGCCGGGTTAATTTTTGAGGATGAAAAACGCTTTGATCTGGTACTCCACCTGGACACTGAAAAAAAGAAAAGCCTGGAAGATGTGCAAAATCTATTGATCCCTACACCCAGTGGCATGCAAATACCCTTGTACCAGGTGGCCAATGTAGAAATAAAGGAAGGTCCTAACCAGATCCAACGTGAAGATGCCAAAAGAAGGATCATTGTAGCATTTAACGTTCGTAACAAGGATGTGGAAACTGTTGTGGCCGATTTGCAGCAAAAAGTGGAAACAGAATTAAAGTTGCCTACCGGTTATTATGTGCAATACGGCGGAAGTTTTGAAAACCTCAAACATGCCAAATCCCGCCTGATGGTAGTGGTACCGGTAGCGCTGCTGCTGATCTTTCTTCTGTTATTTTTTGCCTTCAAATCTGTAAAACATAGTTTGCTCATTTATACCGCCATCCCGCTATCTGCCATTGGTGGCATCTTTCTTCTGGCTATGCGGGGTATGCCCTTCAGCATTAGTGCCGGGGTAGGCTTTGTGGCCCTGTTTGGCATTTCGGTACTAAATGGAATCGTGCTTATCTCAGAATTTAATCGCTTAAAAAAATCCGGAATGAGAAATTTATACAAAGTAGTACTTACAGGTTCTTCCATGAGGCTGCGTCCGGTATTGATGACCGCTTTTGTGGCCTCCTTAGGATTTTTGCCGATGGCCCTGAGCGAGGGAGCCGGAGCCGAAGTGCAACGCCCGCTGGCTACCGTGGTTATTGGCGGCTTATTGATCGCCACGTTTTTAACGCTTTTCCTGTTGCCTATTCTATATGTTTTGCTGGAGAAAAGCCCGATCAAAATAAAGGGCAGAAAAGCTTTAGTGCTGCTAATATTCGGTTTCGTCGGCATCAATAGCAGTTGGGCCCAAACACCCATTAGCCTGGAAAAAGCTACCGAATTGGCCATCCAAAATAATATGGGCTTAAAAAACGAGCGTTTAAAAACCGATTATGCCAAATCGATTATTAAAACAGCATCCGACATTCCCCAAACTCAATTGAACAGTGATCTGGGGCAATATAACAGTGCTTATTTTGACACCCAGTTTGGCATTTCGCAAAGCATCCAGTTTCCTGTAGTTTACAACCGTAAAAAACAGGTATTCCAAAAGGAATGGGAAGCTGCCCTTTTAAACGAAACCCTGCAGGAAGCGGAATTAACCAGGGTGGTGCAGCACTTCTTTTACACTTATCTGCATTATCAATCTAAAGAAAAACTACTGCAAAAAAACGACAGCTTATTTAGCAATTTGCTGTCCAAGGCTAAACTCCGCCTTGAAAAAGGCGAAAGTAACATTCTGGAAAAAACCACTTTTGAAATGCTGCGCAGCGAAGTGGTTTTGCAATTGGGCCAGGTGCAGGAAGCCCTGGCTGTGGCAGCCGCTCAGTTCCAATTAGCACTGAATACAGAAGAGCGCTTTATTCCCGATTCTAAAAACTTAAAAGTGGAAGCGAGCGGATTGCTAAGCTCTGCAAATGTTGAAAATCATCCAGCCTTACAATTGCTGGCTCAACAAAAAGAAATAGCACAAAGTCGCACTTTGGTTGAGAAATCCTTGCTTCTGCCCGGCATCACTTTGGGATATAATAATACCAGCATCCGCGGAGTTGATGCAAACGGACTGGTTTATAATCCAGCAGACCGGTTTCACTCGGTGCAGTTTGGCATAGGTGTGCCGCTCTTTATGGGCGCAACCAAGGCCAAAATCAAAGCTGCTAAACAAGCAGAAACCATAGCCAAAAATACCTGGGATATGGAAATCCAAAACTTCAAAAGCAAACTTCAACGTACGATGTCTCTGGTACAGAAAAACAAGGAAATTGTAGATTATTTTGAAAAAACGGCTTTAAAAGATGTTAACCTGGTTATTCAAACCGCCGAAAAACAATTTACCAATGGCGCTATCAATTATTTGGAGTATGTACAGTTGCTCAACCAAACCGTAACTACCCAAAACAACTACATCGAAGCCGTTAAAAACCTGAATGAAAGCACAATCCAACTTCATTACCTCAATCAAAGCAAAAATTAATATGATACGCATCATCCCCTATAATATTTTAAAAAACGTCAGATTATTATTTCCGGTGCTTTTATTAAGTGCCTGCGGCCAATCTCCGCAGCAGCAAACAGAAGCTACACAACAGGAAAATGAGAATGTGGTAGAACTTACCACCGGTCAGTTAAAAAATACGCCTATTACGCTTGGCAAATTAGAAGAACACAATATCTCTTCGGTCATTAAAGTGAATGGCAAAATAGATGTTCCACCACACAGTTTAGTATCGGTTTCAGCACCTCTGGGCGGCTATTTGAAATTCTCCAAATTGCTGCCAGGCGTGCATGTAAAAAAGGGTGAAATCATTGCCACTTTAGAAGATCCACAATATGTACAGCTACAAGAGGATTACCTGGTAGCTAAATCGAAGTTACATTTTGCCCAATTGGAATACGACCGGCAAAAAGAGCTGAATCAAAGTAAAGCGAGCAGTGATAAGGTAACTCAACAGGCATTGGCCGAGCTAAAGCATCAAACCATTTTAGTGAATTCATTATCCGAAAAGCTAAAACTGATCAATATTAATCCTCAGACGCTTACTCCCGAAAAAATCAGCAAAAGCATTTCTATCCATTCCACTATCAATGGCTTTGTTTCAAAAGTGAATGTCAATATTGGCAAATATGCCAATCCGGCCGATGTATTGTTTGAGCTGATCGATCCGGAAGATATTCATCTGAACCTGAATATTAACCAGCAACATGCCGGTCAACTGGCCATTGGTCAGGAGATGGTAGCATACAACAATACGAATCCGGAGAAAAAATATCCTGCCGAGATCATTTTAATTAGCCATGATATCTCTCCTGAAGGCTTTGTAGAAGTTCATTGTCATTTTGAACAATATGATAAAAGTTTCCTTCCGGGGATGTATATGAATGCCGATCTGGAACTGAATAAGCAAAAGATGCAAACCTTGCCAGAAGAGGCTATTGTAAGTTTTGAAGGTAAAGATTATGTATTTGCGGCTCAGAAAAATAACCAATACGTAATGATGCCTGTACAAACCGGGATGAAAGAAAATGGCCTGATCTCTATTCTAAATTTTCAGGAATTAATGGATAAAGAAATTGTGGTTAAAGGCGCCTATACTTTATTAATGAAACTTAAAAACGTAGAGGATTAAAGAATACAGAATCTATTTCAAAAACAAAAACCCTGTAAACCAAAAGCTTGCAGGGTTTTTTTAATATATTGGAAAGGACATTAGCTTATATCTGAAATAAATTTTTTTTAAAAAAGTGGTGTTATAAAATTAAACTCTAAATGGCTTTTTGAACCAACTATGAAAAAAATATCCTTAACTATGCAATTGATATACAGCAGGTTAAGTTAAAAATTAAAAATACCGCATAAAAGTATTCATTACCTTTAGCATGAAAACGTTAAAGTTCATAATGAGGAAAACCTTCTATATCTGCCAGAAACTAAGCGTACATCCCCAATACCTTACAGAGAAAAAATCTTTTGAATGAACTGCTTTAAATAGGCTTATGGCATAAGCCTCCTATACGGTAGCATCTAATAATTAGCCTATTTTTTAAAAACGTTTTATTTTTTCACCAAAATAAAAACGTAACAAGTCCTATGAAAAAGTTAATTATTCCTTTGTTGCTAAGCGGATTGATACTCACCACGGGGGGCGTCAAAAGTGCTTCTGCTCAAATCAGGCTTAAAGAAGTTACCGTTACTGGGGCATCCAGTTCCATGGAAATCTCTAAAAAAGTTTCAGATTCATTTAGTCGATTATTTAAGGATGTTCTGGCACCGCAATGGCTTGAGGTAAACAAGCGGTTTATTGTAAATTTTATTCAGAATGACCAAAAAAACAAAGCCGTTTTTACCAAAGTTGGCACCTTAGTTTATCATTTAATTTATGGAAATGAAGAACAGATGCCAAAAAGTGTTAGAGATCTGGTAAAAAGCAGGTATTATGATTATGCCATTACTTCTGCAATTAATGTGAAAGCTCAGGAAAACGACGTTTGGATTGTAAACGTAGAAGACGCCACTCAAATCATGGTATTAAGGATAGAAGATGGAGCCATGACCGTTATTCAGAAAATCACAAAAGCTTAAATCCGTTTAGGTTATTCTTCTTTAATCAAACAAAAATCTAAAACAAATGAAAAGCATACCACCTGTTTACCACAACTCGTTTTTTTGAGTTTAATTCAAAAGGATAAGGATATTTTAAGAAGTGCTCTCATAATATTATGAAAAGCAACCAAAAACTGGTTGCTTTTTTTGAGTTCATTAAGTACAGGACGAATGCTTAAGGGAATTTATGATTTCTCCTATACTCCTATTTCCATGCCAGAGCGGCAGAAGACCCGCTCTACCAAGATCAAACCTCTTATGGCTTAGACCTGCGTAATTACGACTGGGAAAATTGGTTTAGTCTAAGAAAAGCAACCTGGAATGATGATAGAGCTAGCTCCAATTTTCACTAAACTAAATTCTTCGATAAAAATATCCATAGACAAATCGGGAATATCGATTTTATTGCTGGAGTTTATGAGTTTAGAAAGCAGATTGGGAAGGCAAATCCGAAGAAGAAATAGGCAAAACCAGAGAGCCAGGACTCGAAGCCAAAAACAAAAAGCCTGCAAATGTTCAATTTGCAGGCTTTTGTTTGTTTTAACTTCAAAATTTAGTAGCCCGTAGGGGAATCGAACCCCTGTTTCAAGAATGAAAATCTTGCGTCCTCACCCCTAGACGAACGGGCCTCTCATAAAATGTACTTTGCTCAGGAATCCAAATTCCTAAAATTTAAAAAACCCGCCTTTTATAAAGCGGGTTTCGTAGCCCGTAGGGGAATCGAACCCCTGTTTCAAGAATGAAAATCTTGCGTCCTCACCCCTAGACGAACGGGCCATTAAAAAAGCTGAAGTTTTTGGCTTCAGCCTTTAGGTAGCGGGAGCCAGACTCGAACTGACGACCTTCGGGTTATGAGCCCGACGAGCTACCAACTGCTCCATCCCGCACTGTTTTTTTTACCTTTAAAAGGCGTTCAGATTTAAATCCCGTTCCTTTTAATTGGTCTGCAAAGATATATTTCGTTTCTTTGCAGTCCAAATAAATTTTAAAATATTTTTTCATGTCGCATAAAGCCGGATTTGTGAGCCTGATTGGTAAGCCTAATGTGGGTAAATCTACCTTAATGAATGCCCTGGTAGGCGAAAAGCTTTCCATAGTTACCCCCAAAGCGCAAACCACCCGACACCGCATTTTAGGAATCGTTAACGAAAAAGATTATCAAATTGTTTTCTCTGACACTCCCGGAGTCATCAAACCGGTGTATGGCATGCAGGAATCGATGATGAATTTTGTGAACGGTTCTATTGTAGATGCCGACATTGTACTTTTGGTAACTGATATTAACGAGCGGTACGACGAAAGCGATGTATTAGAAAAACTGGCAAAAACCTCTGCTCCCCTGGCCGTCATCATCAATAAAATTGATAAATCTAACGAAGAACAGGTAAAAGAAAAGATCAATTACTGGCAACAAACCCTAAATCCGCAGGCGGTATTTGCCGTTTCGGCCTTACATGATCATAATGTGCCCGCCGTTATGCAATTTATTATGGATAACCTGCCCGAACATGCAGCTTATTATGAAAAAGATGCCCTGACTGATAAAAATGAGCGGTTCTTTGTATCGGAAATCATTCGCGAAAAGGTTTTTAAACTCTACGAAAAAGAAATCCCTTATAGCACCGAGGTTATCATTACCTCTTTTAAAGAGGAACCCAACATTACCCGTATCAGCGCTGAGATTATTGTAGAGCGTGATTCCCAAAAAAATATCATTATTGGCAAAGGGGGCGAGATGTTAAAAAAAGTAGGAACCTATGCCCGCAAAGACATGGAAGAGTTTCTTCAGAAAAAAGTCTTTTTAGAGATGTTTGTGAAGGTTATTGCCGACTGGCGCAATCGCAAAAACTATCTGAAAAGATTTGGCTATGAGGATTAATTGAAAGACGAGAGCCTGATATAAGGGCGATATTTTTGCAGATTTTTAGCAAAGTTTCAACTGAATTTTATGATTCTTTAGCATCTTTGCTGACGAATTCTATTAAAATCCCGGCAGGAAAAAACTTGGAAGTTCAGGAAAAAGAACTCAAAACTTAATATTTCCTTAAGAAAAAGCAATCTGCCCTCTTTTAAATCGGGCAACAAATAAAAAGAACTGATAAAAGCATCTGAAATCAAGAAAAACATCGCCCTGATACCAGAGTCTTTACAAAATACCACTAAGAAGTAATGAGCAATATTGTAGCAATAGTTGGCCGTCCGAACGTAGGAAAATCAACTTTATATAACCGTTTAACCGAAACCCGCAAAGCCATTGTAGATGATTTTAGCGGAGTAACCCGCGACCGCCATTATGGCATCGCCGAATGGACCGATAAAACCTTTACCGTAATTGATACCGGTGGTTATGTGGCCCATTCTGAAGATGTGTTTGAAACCGCCATCCGCGAACAGGTAGTTATTGCTATTGAAGAAGCTTCGGTTATTCTATTTATGGTGGATGTAACCACCGGCATTACCGATTTGGATGATGAAATTGCCAAATTGTTGCGCCGCAGCAGTAAACCCGTTTTTGTGGTAGTAAACAAGGTGGATAATAATCAACGGATTAGCGAGGCAAGCAATTTTTACAGCTTAGGTCTGGGCGAGATTTATCCTCTGTCATCCATGACTGGCTCTGGTACCGGCGAACTGCTGGATGAAGTGATTAAAAATTTCGAAGAGGTTTCTGAAGAGGAAGTCAAAATTCCTAAATATGCTATCGTTGGTCGTCCTAACGTGGGTAAATCATCCTTAATTAATGCCCTAATTGGCCGACAAAGAAACATTGTTACGCCGGTGGCCGGTACCACCCGCGATTCGATCCATATTGAGTACAATCAGTTTGGCCATAATTTTATGCTGATTGATACCGCCGGATTGCGCAAGAAAACCAAAGTGAAAGAAAATATTGAGTTCTACTCAGTGATGCGTACCATCAAAGCCCTGGAAGAATCCGATGTAACTATTTTAATGATTGATGCAGTTGAAGGACTGGAATCACAGGACATCAACATTTTCCATCTGGCCGAGAAGAACAAAAAAGGCATTGTGGTGCTGGTAAATAAATGGGATTTGATTGATAAGGATCACAAAAGCACCAAAGAGTTTGAAGATAAAATACGTCAAAAACTGGCGCCTTTTACCGATATACCTATCATATTCACTTCGGTTTTAGAAAAGCAGCGCATTTTTAAAGCCATTGAGGCCGCATCTAAAGTGTATGAGAACAAGTACAAAAAAATTCCTACATCTAAACTCAATGATGCTTTGCTCCCAATTATTGAAAATTACCCGCCGCCAGCCACAAAAGGCAAATATGTAAAGATCAAATACATTACCCAGATTAATGGGGCATCGCCCATGTTTGCTTTTTTCTGTAACCTGCCGCAATACATTAAAGAGCCTTATAAACGTTTTATTGAAAATAAACTGCGTGAACATTTTGATTTTAGCGGAGTTCCTATTCAAATCTTTTTCAGGCAAAAATAATTCTAAAATGAAAAGGCTTGGTTTTTATGCCTGTTTGATGTTAAGCTTATATTGGACAGCCTGTAATGCCAAGAGATCTCAGTCTCCTCGGATTCAACGGCTGGATTCCATTTCAAAAGCAGTGGCCGACTCTATGCTTCATGAAGCTTTAAAAGCCGACACTTTAAAAATTGACACAATCCATTAAGATTTACTTGAATACTTCTAACGACCGGGCTATGGCCTGGTCGTTGTTGTTTAGCAATTTATAAAACGCCTCATCGCCAAAATAATACCTAACCAGCAAGGCTTTCGCATCGTTTTCAATCGCCTTTTTAGAAAGCTGAATTTGCTGACCATTACTGGTAATGTTTCTTGCAGCAGCCAGTTTCACCAATTCATCATATTGACTTTTGCTGATCGTAAAATTCTGCAGAAACACTTCCGGCTGACTTGGTTTAGCGTTAAAGTTTATCAAATGCCGAAATACAAATTCATTTACAATTCCCTTTCGGGATACAGAAGTGTAATAATTGGTTAATCCGCTTGTGTCTATAGGGATATAGATATCGGGCATAATCCCGCCACCTCCATAAACCACTTTTCCCGAGCGAGTCAGGTAAGTATGCTGTTTATTAAACAAAGTATCACTTATGTTCCCGTCAGAAGATAATTCGCCATTTTTTAAACGCTGCGCAACTTCCTGGTAATAAGCTTCTGCTCCATTCTGATAAGGTTTTTGGATGGACCTGCCCGAAGGAGTATAATAGCGGGCTATAGTTAAATTTAGCGCAGAACCATCTCCAAAATTGAACTGTTGCTGAACCAGACCCTTCCCAAAAGAACGGCGGCCAATAATGATTCCACGATCCAGATCCTGCACGGCGCCGGCAATAATTTCGCTGGCCGAGGCCGAGTTTTCATCAATCAAAACCACCAGTTGGCCCTTTTCAAATTGGCCCTTTCCGGTAGAGAAATAATCTGTGCGAGGTTCATGAAGCCCCTGGGTGTAAACAATCAGGCTTTTCTCTTTCAAAAACTGGCTGGCCAGGGCCGTGGCCGAACTTAAATATCCGCCGCCATTCTGACGCAGATCTAAAACCAGGTTTTTCATACCCTGGTTTTGCAGCCTCTCCAGGGCAGCCAGAAAGTCCTCATCCGTTTGATCACCAAAACGGCTAATCTTGATATAGCCCGTACCTTTATTCAGCAAATAAGCGGCATCAATGCTACTGATGGTAATTTTATTTCGAACCACTTTCACTTGCTTCATCTGAGGACCTCTTTTTAGGCTCAGCATCATGGAAGTTCCTCTTGGGCCACGAATTTGTTCTACCACCATTTTTCCGGTAACATGAGTGCCGGCAATGGATTTATTATTGATTTTTAAAATCTGATCGCCGGGTAAAACACCCGCCTCATAAGCCGGACCATTGTTATTTACAGCCGTTACCAGCACTGTATCGTTTAAAATATAGTATTCAATTCCAATCCCGTTAAAATTGCCTTCCAGATCTTCAGAAAGCATGCGTACTTCTGCCGGCGACAAATAAATGGTATGCGGGTCTAACTGCTTAATAATACCTTCAATGGCTTTATGTTGCAGCGTATCCAGGTTAACAGAATCAACATAGTTATTCTGAATAATTTGCATAAGCTGCCCCATCTTATCGTGGCGACTACTCATGCCAAAAGGCAGAAAAGCCCCGTTTTTTAGATCCGAATTTTCCTTTTCAAATTTCGGCCCCAATAACATACCGGTTATTAAAACCAAGGCATATGCCGCTGCAATAAGCAGATTTTTCTTTGTTGATTGTCCCATACTCCGCTAAGCCAAAAATATCAATCTTAATCTGGATACACCCAAACAATTGCACAAAATTCTTACACAAAATTCTTGCACAAAGCCCCGGAAAAACATTTATTAATACTAAATTTCCGGCTCTTGGATAATATTCCGATTTTTACATTAAATATTTGAACACATAATGAAACGTACCACCGAACAAGCTTCACATTATAATGACCTGGAAAAAATGTCGATTAAAGAACTTCTTCAGGGAATGAATAAAGAAGATCAGAGTGTGCCTGCGGCAGTTGCAAAAGAAATACCACGCATAGAAAAATTAGTGGAGGTGATCTCTGAAAAAATGAAATCTGGCGGCCGGTTGTTTTATATTGGGGCTGGCACCAGCGGACGTCTGGGCATTTTAGATGCTTCTGAATGTCCGCCGACTTATGGCGTACCCTTCGATAAGGTAATTGGTATTATTGCCGGGGGCGATTCGGCCATCCGTAAAGCGGTAGAAAACGCTGAAGATGATGATCAGCAAGCCTGGAAAGACTTAATGGAATACCATATTAACAAGGGCGATGTATTGATTGGAATAGCAGCCTCAGGCACTACCCCTTATGTAATTGGCGGCTTGCGCAAGGCCAACGAAATGGGCCTGGCAACAGGTTGCATTGTATGCAACTACGGAAGCCCTGTAGCAGAACAGGCACAATTCCCCATTGAAGTAGTGGTAGGACCTGAATTTGTAACTGGCTCTACCCGCATGAAATCCGGAACAGCCCAAAAACTGGTATTGAACATGATCAGTACTTCGGTAATGATCCAGTTAGGCCATGTTAAAGGCAATAAAATGTTTGATATGCAATTAACTAATGATAAACTGGTAAACCGGGCCCTGGATATGATTATGGAATCTACCCATTTAGATGCCCAGTCTGCCCAAAAATTATTAGAAAAGTACGGAAGTGTACGCAAAGCTGTAGAACATCATTTCCATCAAAATTAGTATATGTGCAAGTTTTGAAAATATGCAAAAAAGAGGATGTTTAAAAAGCGTTCAGCTTTATGCTGCCGAAGCAAAGAGACCGTCACACGGAGCTTGTCGAAGTGTGATTGCCAGAAATAATTAATTTTTATTCGCTCCATGGTTCAACAAGCTCACCATGACGCTCGGCAAAGGCAAAAAAACTCATACTTTTTAAACATCCTTCTCATTTTCAAATTGCATATATAGCGCATCTACTTATTATCATGCACGAGATTGAACCATACTACCGCTGGCGTGACGAGTACATCGCAGCGGAAGACGAGCGTTCGCCATTTTATGAAACTCAATACAGTGAGTTTGTTTACGACAAGCTGATTTACAACTATTATATCCATCCACAATGGGATTATTTTGGATCCCAAACGCTCTATTTAAAGGTAATTTATGCCGATTACGACCGCGGCTATGCCATCATTGAGTTTATAGGCGAATGGAACGACGCCCTGAACAATGATATCATGTTCTTAAAACGCGAGATTCTGGAACTGATGATGGATAAAGGGCTCAATAAATTCATTTTGATTGGAGAAAATGTGCTGAATTACCATTCATCAGATGATTGCTATTACGAAGAATGGTTCCAGGAAGTAGAAGACGGCTGGATAGCCGGCGTGAATTTCCGCGAACATGTCATCAGTGAATTTAAGCGCAACAACATAGATTATTACATCAACTTTGGCGGTATGCTAGATGATATGCCCTGGCGAAACCTAAAACCCATCCAGTTTTTCAAACTAGTAGAAGCGCAGCTAACCAAAAGGCTAAACGCTTAAATTTGATTGTTAATTCCATTTCTGTATTTTAGAGCAAAACCCTATAACAATGACCGAAGAACAAAACTTTTACTCAATGGAACAAAGTCCCATTGTTCAATATGAAACCGGCATTACGGCTAGAAACTTTCTGCCTAATGTTTTCCTGTGGATGTTTATAGCCTTGGGTTTATCAGCCGCTTTTGCCTACCTGTTCTCAACTGATCAGGTTCTGTTAAGCTATCTGATCGACACGCATGGAATAACCACTTTGGGTAAAGCCACCATGTTTGCCCCATTGGCTTTTGTTCTGCTGATGTCCTTTGGGCTTAACCGACTTTCGTTCCCGGTTCTGGCACTGTTATTTGTAACTTATGCAGCCGTAACGGGCATCAGCTTAAGCTTTATCCTTTTAGCCTTTACAGCATCTTCAGTATTGAGCTGTTTTCTGTCGGCCTCTGCCCTTTTCGGAGTAATGGCTTTTGCCGGATATACCACCAACCAGGATCTCACCAAATTTGGCTCCATCCTGATGATGTTTTTAATCGGCATTATCATTGCCAGCGTGGTCAATTGGTTTTTACACAGCAGCCAACTAGATTATATCATCAGCTTTGTAGGCGTGGCTGTTTTTGTAGGATTAACCGCCTACGATGTGCAAAAACTAAAACGCATTGGCCAAGGTTTGGAATATGGCCAGGCATCGGCCCGCAAAATGGTCATCATGGGCGCTTTAACCCTATACCTGGATTTCATCAACTTATTCCTGATGTTGCTTCGTTTATTTGGCAACCGCAAATAAGCTCAGATATTTATCAAATTCTTTCAAGAGGCTGCTTCAAAAGGTGGCCTCTTTTTTTATTTAATTTTCTGACGGTTTAAGCATTTAATAAGCCTTGATTAAACATTTTAGAAAAGCAATACCTCGGCTTTTTGGTTCCGCTAGTCCTGCTTTCCGTTCCAAATCCTCATTTCGCGGGCAGCTTTCTACCGCTAATCAAAGGCCTTCCATCCGCTCCATTGCGGGTTTTTCACTTCAATCAGGTTTATTTTTGAAAGGTTTATCTAAAAATCTGGATTTCTTAAAAACCCTGATAACACCTGTATCTGTTTAACTTCTTTACTATTTGCATTTCCGCAAAAATCAGTGCACCTTTGTATTGCTTATTAAGAAAGACGGAGGGACTAGACCCTACGATGTCTTAGCAACCTGTGCTTACAAGGTGCTAAATTCTATCACAGATAATCTGTGAACAGATAAGTGAAAGTCAAACCGCATACCCCCGACTTTTCTAATATAAGCCGTTTAAGTATTGAACCAAGTATTGCCTGAAGGCGATATTTCTCAATATGCTATTACGCTTTACCCAAGTATTAAATGAACATTAGAGAAGAACTGAAAAAACGCATCCTGGTAATTGACGGGGCCATGGGCACCATGATCCAACGCTATAAATTAAATGAAGCTGATTTTCGAGGCGAGCGGTTTAAAAATCACCCCAGCGATGTTCAGGGGAACAATGACCTGTTAAACATTACACGGCCGGATATTATTAAAGCTATCCATGCAGAATACTTAAAAGCCGGCGCCGATATTATTGAAACCAATACCTTCAGTACCCAGCGCATTTCCCTGGCCGATTACCAAATGGAACCGCTGGCTTATGAACTTAGTTTTGAAGGCGCTCGTTTAGCCCGAGAGGTAGCCGATGAATTTACCCGCCAGAACCCGGAAAAACCACGTTTTGTAGCCGGAGCCATTGGCCCCACTAACCGCACCGCTTCTCTCTCACCCGATGTGAGCGACCCTGGTTTCCGGGCCGTAACCTTCGACAACCTGGTAGATGCTTATTACGAGCAGGTTCGCGGCCTGGTAGATGGCGGCGCCGATGTATTGCTGGTGGAGACCATTTTTGACACCCTCAATGCCAAAGCGGCCCTATTTGCCATCAAAAAATATGAAAATGAATTAAAAGAAGCCGGAAAACTGGTAAACGACCTGGAAATTATGATCTCGGGCACCATTACCGACGCCAGCGGTCGCACCCTGTCGGGCCAAACGGTAGAGGCTTTCTTAAACTCGGTTTCTCATGCCAATTTATTAAGCGTTGGCTTAAACTGTGCCCTGGGCGCTAAAGAAATGCGTCCGCATATCCAGGAACTTTCTGAAAAAGCTTCCTGTTTCATCTCAGCCTATCCCAATGCCGGATTACCGAATGAGTTTGGCGCTTATGATGAAGTACCGCATGAAACTGCTCATTTGGTAGAAGATTTCATAAAAAGCGGCTTCGTTAATATTGTAGGCGGATGTTGCGGCACTACACCAGATCATATTCAATGCATCGCCGAAAAGGCCGCAAAATATGCCCCCCGAGTTCCGGGAACTATAAATCCTTATTTACGCTTAAGCGGACTGGAACCGGTAACCTTAACTCCCGAAACCAATTTCATTAACATCGGTGAGCGTACCAACATCACCGGTTCACCTAAATTCTCCAAACTGATTTTAAGCGGCGATTATGAAGCCGCCTTGTCTGTAGCCCGCCAACAGGTGGAAGGCGGCGCCCAAATTATCGATGTAAATATGGACGAGGGCATGCTGGATTCTGAAGCAGCCATGGTGAAATTCTTAAACCTTTTGGCCTCAGAACCGGATATTGCCAAACTGCCCATTATGGTCGATTCTTCTAAATGGAGCGTGATTGAGGCCGGCCTAAAGTGCTTGCAGGGAAAAGGAATTGTGAACTCCATTTCCTTAAAGGAGGGCGAAGAAAAATTCAAGGAATCGGCGGCCAAAATCCGGCAATACGGAGCAGCAGTAGTGGTTATGGCTTTTGACGAACAGGGCCAGGCCGATTCACTTCAACGCCGCACCGAAATTTGTAAACGTTCATACGACATTCTGGTTAATGAGGTCAATTTCCCGCCTCAGGACATCATTTTTGACCCCAATATTTTAACCGTAGCCACCGGTTTAGAAGAACACAATAATTACGCGGTAGATTTTATTGAGGCCACCCGCTGGATCAAACAGAATCTTCCGCTGGCTAAAGTAAGTGGCGGCGTTAGTAATATTTCGTTCTCTTTCCGCGGAAATAATACGGTTCGTGAGGCCATGCATTCGGCCTTTTTATACCATGCCATTAAAGCCGGCCTGGATATGGGTATTGTCAATGCCGGTATGCTGGAGGTTTATGAAGAAATCCCCAAAGATCTATTGGAACTGGTGGAAGATGTTTTACTAAACCGCCGCAGCGATGCGACCGAACGTTTGGTAGAATTTGCCGAAACCATCAAATCCAAAGGAAAAGTTATTGTCAAAGACGAAGCTTGGCGCAAAGGCAGCGTACAGGAACGCCTCTCCCACTCTTTGGTAAAAGGAATTATTGATTACCTGGATGAAGATGTAGAAGAAGCCCGTCAGCAATATGCCCGGCCTTTAGTAGTTATTGAAGGCCCTTTGATGGACGGAATGGGTATTGTAGGCGATTTGTTTGGTTCCGGGAAAATGTTTTTGCCGCAAGTGGTAAAATCAGCCCGGGT
>DASQIU010000040.1:0-4723 GCA_035631395.1 Daejeonella sp.
ACCGAAAGCCGGGTATATGAGCAATATCCCGATTTAAAACCCATCCTACCCGAAAAGATCCAGTTTATTTATGCCGAAGAACTTTTACGCCGGTTTCCGCATTTAAGCGCCAAAGAGCGGGAAACTGAGGCAGCCAAAGAATATGGCGCCGTTTTTATTTTAGGCATCGGCGCAGAGCTAAGCCACGGAGAACCGCACGATGGCCGGGCCCCCGATTATGATGACTGGAGCAGCGCCAATGAAGAAGGTTATACAGGCTTAAACGGCGATATCATCCTGTGGAACCCGGTTTTACAGTCGGCTTTTGAAATTTCATCCATGGGAATCCGGGTGGATGAAAGCGCTTTATTAAAGCAACTAGAGATCAGAAACTGTGCGCATAAGTCGGCCCTTCCTTTCCACAAAATGCTGCTGGCCGGAGAGCTTCCTCAAAGTATCGGCGGCGGTATCGGACAATCGCGGCTGTGCATGTTTATGCTCAGAAAACCGCATATCAGGCAGGTGCAAGTGGGAATATGGCCTGCTGAAATTTAGCTGTTTAGGGACTAGGTGACTATTAGAAATTAGGTAGAGGTAGAGGGTTAGGGGGTCAGAGTTTAGGGTTTAGGAACTTTAAACGAAAAAGGGTTTTAGAGATAATTACTTACTCATCCTAATCCCTAAACTTACTGAAAATGTATGCCAAAACTTTCATTATCCAGGGAGTCGCACCATTGGTTAATAAGCATTTTATAGGCCTCTCCTACGGGCCGTATTTTGCGATCAAGGTCAAACAAACCCAGGGCATTTACATGGCCGGCATCATTCCTCAAGGCAGAGTCCCAGTCCATCTGGTCGGTCAGACTGTACCAGGTGAAGCCAAAAACCGGCACACCGTCGTGTTTTAACTTGCGCACATTGGCCCATTGTTTTTGCAGCCAGTTTACTGAATTAGGTTCGATGATATTGGTTTCGGTATGCATTACCGGAATTTTATACCGGCTAAAATATTGGTGTGTGATCACATAATAGCCCAATACTTCGCCCGAGGCGGAAGTAGTACCATCCTTATGCACCATGTGCTCATTGGTAACATAATAATCATTACCCATTACACAGCTCCCTTTAATAAAACTATGACTTTGAAACCAATGATATTCATCTCGGGTCATACCGTTTTCCAGTAAATATTCGTACATCACCACACTGGTTGGGTAGCCATAGGTTAAATCCAGAGACAGGAATCTTTTGCGGTTTAAAAAGGTAGCCAGCGGATCACATTCCGGATCTTCGGGATGGAAATACTCGGTCGATTCGCTCTGGATGAATACCACATGCGGCTGTACGTCCAAAATTGCCTGCATGGCCATCACATTGGCTTTGCTCAGGTTTTTCAGGGCGGTTACAAAAGAGCGATCATCGGCCTTACACTCATTCCACCAGCCATATTGGGCAGAAAAAGTGGCGGCTATAAAAATCTCATTAATGGGAGTATAAAACTGCAAGTAAGGAAAACGCAGGGCAAATGCCCGGGCATATTCGGCAAAATAATAAGGGAAATCTGCATTTTGAAAATCCCCCATCCAATCGGGTACTCCAAAATGGCAAAGATCTACAATAGGAGTTATCCCTATTTTCTTCAGATAACGAAAAGTTTCATCGGTAAAACCCCAATCGTATTGCCCCGGGCCGGTATGAACCTTATAATAAGGCGGTCCATACCTTAAAAACTCAATACCCATCTCTTTAACCAGATGAAAATCATCTTTCCAGCGAGCATAATGCCCACATTTTTCCATTTCGTCAACACGTTTTCTTTGACCATTGGGTAAAGTGATCATGGGATAACTGTTTTCAATTCCCGTAGAAAACATGAATTTATTCCTGCTCATCGTTTTCCAAATAAATTATTATAACACAAGCTTTATGCCAGTAGTCCAATAGATTATTTGCCATTGCTAATAAAATTTTAAGGAAAGAGTACCGCTCTGGATGAAGCAAAAACATAAGTATATAGAGTATCTCGATAGGGAAAAGCTTGCTTAAACTACAACCTAAAAGAGGATTAAGTTTTGTCTTTTTTTTTTTCACGATTTAAGAACAAGTATAAATTTTGGAATTTTCACCGACTAAAAGGGGGCACTTACCGAGAACTTTCCATAAATCGCCTAATTTATATTGGCCAAAACAACTAGGATATATAGTTTTGGTATAAATATTAATGCGATGAACAACTTTAGAGACACCAGTCGGCAATCAAACAAAAAACTTTTAGGTTTAATCTTCTTGGGAATTGGCTGCTTGCTTTTAATTAAAACCCTGGATATTTTCTTTTTACCGGGCTATCTTTTCAGTTGGCCCATGTGGCTAATTGTGATTGGTTTCTATCTGGGTACCCGCAGGGGCTTTAACCGGCCGGCGCCACTTTTTCTCATCGCCCTGGGTTTCATTTTCCTGGCTAACCGGATATTACCTGATTTGGAATTTGACCGCTTTGCATGGCCTACCCTCATTATAGGTATTGGCTTATGGATTATCTTAAAACCTGGCCGCCATACGGCTAATGTTACACCTACAGACTGGGACAAACGTGTTTTCTCTGATAGCGAGCCCGAAGCAGCTACTACATCTTCATCAAATGAACAGCCTCAACCAGAAGGTCAAACTCATTCTACTGCTGAAGACCGTTTAAACTCTGTTTCCATATTTGGAGGAGTTAAAAAAAATATTGTTTCCAAAAATTTTATGGGCGGTGAAGTGGTAAACTTTTTTGGCGGTTCAGAGATTAACCTAATGCAGGCCGATATCCAGGGAAAAGTAAAACTGGAAGTAACCCAGGTTTTTGGGGGCACCAAAATTATTATTCCAGCCAACTGGACTGTACATTCTGAAATGGTAGCCATTTTTGGCGGTATAGAGGATAAACGTCCGCCACATGCATCAAGCGATCAGAAAACGCTGATTATTGAAGGTACTTCTGTTTTTGGGGGCATTGATATCAGAAGTTTCTAAAACAGAGTAGAAAAAACACCAACGAATTTTAACGGACTGATAACCCAAAAGTGGCCGGACGAAGAACGAAAAATGATGAAAGGAACAAAAGGCGCTTCCCTAACTTCTAAACAAAAATCCCTTGGCAACCACAACCTTAACCTATAACAAGTTTATCTGGATTTTTTTAAGATATGTGCTAAGCTGCATTGTATTTCAGTTTACCGTGTTGTTTTTCTGGTATGGCTACAATATACAAACCGCACTTATCGATAGCAGCATTAGCATTGCATTATTAGCCTTTGTTTGCATGCTGCTGGCTAATAATTTAAAATATTACCGGCCTGAGAAAAACGGATATTTATATATGCTGATTTGGTGTCTGATCCTGGCCGGCATCTGGCTGCTAAGCATTAACTGGATCCTAAACTTCTTACTTTCTAAAGATCAGCAATACGCGGTTTTCTTATTTAAATCATTACCGGTAAGGTATTTTATTGGCCTGCTCTTTATTGGCTTAATGTCTATCATCAGCGTATTATGGTACACCCAGCAGGAACAAAAGGAAACTGAACAGCGCAAAGCGGATGCCGAAAAGTTAGCCCGTGATGCCGAATTATATAATCTGCGGCAGCAGTTACAGCCACATTTTTTGTTCAACAGCTTAAATTCTATTACCGCCTTAATTGGCAGCCGGCCTGAAGAAGCCCGAAAAATGATCCATCAACTCTCTGATTTTTTGCGTGGAACCTTGAAAAAAGAAGATCAGCAACCAGTAAGTTTGGCCGAAGAGCTACAACATCTTCAATTATACCTGGATATTGAAATGGTGCGTTTTGGGCACCGTTTATCTACCGATATCAGCGCCGACGAAACTTGCAACCAATTGCTACTGCCACCCATGCTATTGCAACCTATTGTAGAAAATGCCATCAAATTTGGATTATATGACACTACCGGGGTGGTACATATTCTAATTGCAGCCACCTGCCACCAGAATGAGTTGCATATCAGCGTTCAAAACCCTTATGATCCGGCCACTACGCGTCCTAAACATGGTACCGGCTTTGGCTTAACTGGAGTAAAACGCAGATTATATTTATTATTTGGGCGTACAGACCTATTGGAAACCAAATCTGATAGCCATATATTTACCTGCACTGTAAAAATTCCGCAGCAAATATAGAAATGAGAGTAATTCTGATAGATGATGAACCTCTGGCCAGATCGGTAGTGGCTGAATATCTGCGCTCATGGCCTCAAGTAGAAATCCTGCAAGAATGCAATGATGGTTACGAGGGGCTTAAAGCCATTATGCAATATCAGCCTGATTTGATTTTTCTGGACATCCAAATGCCTAAAATCAATGGCTTTGAAATGCTGGAACTTCTGGATCAGCCACCGGCTGTGATTTTTACCACCGCTTTTGATGAATATGCCATACGGGCTTTTGAGGAGCATGCCATAGACTATTTATTAAAACCTTTTACATCAGAGCGTTTTAATAAGGCCATGCAAAAATGGATGGACCAACATCAAATGGTAGAATCCATT
Source organism: Daejeonella sp. (assembly GCA_035631395.1). Taxonomy (GTDB): domain Bacteria; phylum Bacteroidota; class Bacteroidia; order Sphingobacteriales; family Sphingobacteriaceae; genus Daejeonella. Next base: position 4,525 of record DASQIU010000040.1, read on the forward strand.
CAAAGCACCAAGCAACTTCTTCAAACCCTGCCACCTAGTTCTCCTCAAAATGAGCGGGTGGTGGTAAGAACAGGTAGCAAAATCAAAATTATCCCGGTTAATGATATCTCTTATCTGGAAGCTGATGATGATTATGTGAAAATCCATACCCAGGAAGGCGCCTTTCTTAAAAACAAAACCATGTCTTATTTTGAGCAAT
>DASQIU010000041.1:0-27821 GCA_035631395.1 Daejeonella sp.
CAGAAAGCATATAAAATTGGAAGCTGTTTATATAGATCAACACTACGGGCTGGTGCTTGAGTGCAAGCAAGGAAGCAGAAAAGCGCAGTATGAACTGTACAAGCTTTATTCAAAGGCTATGTTTAATGTGGCATTGCGTGTGCTTAACGATATGGATGAGGCGGCCGATGTGCTACAGGAGGCCTTTATTGATGCCTATAATCGTATTGCTGATTTCAGACAGGAAACCACTTTTGGTCTGTGGATGAAACAGATCGTGATCAATAAATCCATTAGCCAGTTGCGCAAACGTCGCTTGAACATGCTTTCTATTGAGGATCATGATTTTGAAGATTTGGCCGATGAGATGGATGATTCTGATGCCGAAGAATTGAAATTACAGGTGCAAAAGGTGCACGAAGCTATCCATCAGCTTCCGGATGGCTACCGGGTAGTACTTTCCCTATACCTTTTAGAGGGATATGATCATGAAGAAATAAGCCACATCCTGAAAATTAGTGAAAATACCTCCAGAACGCAGTTTATGCGGGCCAGAAAAAAACTGGTGGAGATTCTTAGAAAACAGGGTGTGTATTATAAAAATTGAGGTGATGCTAATTTTTATAAAAGCGAGAGAAGATGAAAGAAAATGTAGAAAATTTTATCAGAGATCATAAGCGTGATTTCGACCGGTTTGAACCACCGGCTCATCTTTGGGAAAAGATAGAGAAGAAACTGGATGAACAGCAAAAAAGTAATCCTAAACAGGGAAAAGTGATCCGTTTAAGCGTCCTGTTTAAAATTGCCGCTTCGGTAGTGGTAATATTGGCCGCCGGTTTATGGATGTGGCAATATGAAAATAAACAGCAGGTTAACCTGGCCTATATAGATCCGGGACTGGCCAAACAGCAGGCTCATTATGCCTCACTCATAGAGATTAAACGAAGTGAATTAAAGCAGATAGAAAAGGAAGATCCACAGTTGTATTCTGAGTTTTCTGCAGAAATCAGAAAGATGGACGATAACTACCAGCGTTTGAAAAACGATTTACCCAATAGCCCCAACCAGGAGGAAACTGTAAAAGCAATGATCCGGAACTTGCAGATACAGACCCAGGTGTTAAATCAGCAATTAAATATCATTCAACAAATCAATCAGTCTAAAAAGGAGCATGGAAATGGAACGCAGAGTATATAAAAAATTAGCCATTGCGGTATTAAGCCTGCTGTTAGTGCAGGGAGCAGTTGCTCAAACCCCGCCTAAACCTCCGGCCCAACCGGCGCCGCCGGCATCTAAACCAGCTAAGGCGATTAAGGGAAACACAGATTCCAAAGCTTATTGGGAGGAGTTTGACCTGAAAATGAAAGACCTGGATTTGAAGTTGCAAAATCTGAACCTGGATTTAAAACTAAAAGAACTGGAGCCCCTCAAGCTAGATAGGATGAACCAAACCATGGCTCGTTTAGATATCAAAATGAATAAGTTGGGGAAAGATCTGAACCAAAAGTTGGAAGGGTTGAACTTTGATTTTCCGGCAAACTTTCAGCAGGAATTTAACCAGGATCCAGCCGCAGATAATTATGTGCAGGGGGCTGTAAAAAGCCAGACTATCAACAAAACTTATTCTGTAAGCGATAAAGATAAACTGGCTATTGATAACCAATACGGAAACGTAAAAATTAATGTTTGGGCTAAAAAGGAGATCAAAGTGGATGTAGAGATCAAAGCCTTTGAAGCTACTGATAGCAAAGCTCAGGATTTGCTGGAGAGTGTAAGCATTGCCGAATCCCGTCAGAGCAATCTGATCAGCTTTAAAACTAATTTTCAAAAAGGCTCTATGAGCTTTTGGACCAGAGTAAGAGGCGGTAAAGAAGAGCGCCGGGGGATTCAGGTGAATTATACCATATATATGCCGGCCAATAATCCGCTGGATATTACCAACCGCTATGGAAGCATTAATTTACCCGATTTTTCGGGTCCGGTTAATATTAACAATACCTATGGATCATTAACAGCCCAAAAGTTGGATAACCCGGCAAATCGGGTAAAAGCGAGTTATGGCTCAGTTAAGATTGATGATTTTTCTTCAGGAAACTTAGATGTGGCTTATGGCAACCTGAATTTGGGTCGTGGTGATAAAATAAATGCCAATATCCGCTATGGCGGAAGTTCAAAAATAGGCCGGATTACTACCAGTGCAAATATAGATTTATCTTATGCAGATGGTTTTAAAATTGAACGAGTAGATAAAAACGTGAAAAACCTGGCGATTGATGCCTCTTATTCTCAGGGGCTTAGCCTGGGAATGGATCCAGATTCAAACTTTGATTTTGATGTAACTGTAAGCCATGCCGGTTTTAGCTATAAAAAAGATGGTATGGTGACTGTGACCAGTAAATCTCCTGATGATAATGAAAGAGACTGGGGTTTTACCAAAAATTATAAAGGCCGGTATGGTAAAGGATCTGATTCCCGGATCATTATCAAATCAAATTACGGAAGTGTGAAGTTTTTGTAGGGATTTAGTGTAGAGTTAGGAAAGAGGGTGTCTGAAAAGATATCCTCTTTTTTATCCTTCAAAATACCCCGTTTTCACTAAATCGCTATCTAAAATCCCTAATTGGACTTGCATAACCCGGCATTGTTCGGCTAATTCTTCTTTTGTGAAAAGATTTTCCCGATCAATGGCTTCAATTTCAATAAATTCCATGCCGTCTGTTAATTGATCGATGTGGAATTTTATATGACCGGCCAGGTAAATTTTGCGCTGTTTCCTGATTTCTCCAATTTTTTTGCGGGTTCTGAATAGCTCATCAATTTGCTGCTGCGGCGGGTTCAGATCGTATTGATAAACAAAAGTTCTTTCTATTCCATGCTCGGTTATCCGTTCGTAATGAGTGATCAGATTTTCGATAATGCCTTGCCTCAGCTTTAATTTGCCCTTTGAGGTTTCAAAATAATGGTCTGTTTGCACATCCAGACCAATAAAATGGACATTAGGCAGATTTTTAACCAGCTCTTCAGTAAGCGCAACATTTCTTAATACCGATTTTAGAGTAAAGTCTTTATAGAGTTGCAGCTCAGTTCATGCCATTTTATAGTACGCGGCAAAGCAAACCTTTTAAATACTCTCCTTCGGGGAAAGAGGAACGCACCGGGTGATCTTCAGGCTGGCAAAACTGGTAAATAAACTGTACCTCTTTTCCGGCATCTAAGGCTGCCCAGGCTAAAATTTGCTTGAATAAGGCAATATCTACAGCTCCGGAGCAAGAAAAAGTAGCCAGAAGACCGCCGTTTTCCAGCAAATGCATGGCTTGTCGATTCAGATCTTTATAGGCCCTGGCGGCTTTAGTTAAAGCGGAACGCGATGGCGCATATTTAGGTGGATCCAGTACGATGATATCGAACTTTTCGCCTTGTTCGCGGAAATTCCGCAATTGTTTATTTACATCCGATTGAATCAGGCGATGCTGCGCCTGGTTAAACCCATTCAATTCGATGTTTCTTTTTAAAGTTTCCAGGGCCAAAGCCGAACTATCCACGCTGGTTACTTGTGCGGCCTGGTTTTTTAAAGCATTCAGGGTAAATCCGCCCGAATAGCTAAAGCAGTCGAGTACCCGTTTTCCGGAGGCATGTTGGGCCAAGATCCGGCGGTTATCCCGTTGGTCGCAATAAAAACCTGATTTTTGACCTTCGGCGATATTCACATGGTAAAGCAGTCCATTTTCCTTTACTTCCACAAACTCTGGTGGTTCTGCGCCCCAAAGGGTTCCTCCGGAAGAAGCTTCCAGGCCTTCATGTGCCCTGGAAGATGCATCGCTGCGGTCAAAAATCCCCTTGGGGTTTAATAGTTTCTGCAATTCATCCAGGATGATGGGTTTAATCCGCTCAATACCCGAAGTCAGGATTTGTACCGAAAGAAAGTCGGCAAAGCGGTCAACAATTAATCCCGGAAGGAAATCAGCCTCGCTAAAAATTAAACGACAGGTATTGGTATCTACGTTTTCCAAAAGCTCAGCACGACCTTGTATGGCTTTTTGAACGCGTAAACGCCACCAGCTTTCATCAATTTCTACATCCGGATTCCATTCCAGCAGCCTTAATGCTACCCGGGATTGCTTATTGTAAAAACCATAAGCCAGAAATTCATGCTGATGATCGGTTACTCTAACCACTTCTCCGTTTTCCGGTTTGCCCTGAACCTGTTCAATAGCGCCCGAAAACACCCAGGGGTGCAACTGTCTAACCGCTTTTTCTTTTCCTTTTTTTAATCGTACCGAATGCATGGCGCAAATCTAATCATTCTTTCTTTTTGGATGCCCGCATTGGTTTTTTTCTAACTTTGGGCATGGAAGAAATCATTTGGGACGATTTTGAAAAAGTAGAATTAAGGGTCGGAACCATTTTGGAAGTTTTGGATTTCCCTGAAGCCCGAAAACCTGCCTATAAAATTAAAGTAGATTTTGGGCCCTTCGGAACCAAATGGAGCAGCGCCCAGGTGACCAAAAATTACCATAAGGACGAGTTAGTCGGTCGTCAAATACTTGGAGTAATCAACTTCCCGCCTAAACGGATTGCCGGATTCCTTTCAGAATTTTTAGTTACCGGCCTGACAGGCGAGGATGGAAATATTGTGCTGGCCAGTGTGGAGCGACCTGTACCCAATGGCGTTAAATTGATTTAAGCCGAAGATAAGAGGATTGAGTATGCGGTATATCAGTTTTGAAGAGGAAACATCCATTGTTCCGGATGAGTTTTTTATGAATGAGGCTTTAAAAGAAGCCCATTTGGCCTTAGAGCAGGATGAAGTTCCTATTGGCGCTGTAGTGGTGCACAACGGGCGTATTATTGGCCGTGGCCATAATTTAACCGAACGCCTAAATGATGTTACGGCTCATGCCGAGATGCAGGCGCTTACCGCCGCGGCAAACTATATCGGTGGTAAATATTTAAAAGACTGTACCCTTTATGTAACCATAGAGCCCTGCGTAATGTGTGCCGGAGCATCTTATTGGAGTCAAATTAGCCGCATTGTATATGGAGCTGCCGATCCTAAACGTGGATTTTCGCAAATCCATCAACGCATTACTCATCCACGGACTGAAATTGTGAGCGGCGTTAGTGCTCAAGCATGCGGACAATTGATGAAAGAATTTTTTCTAAGAAAACGAAACAAATCTTAACCAGGAATTGAACCGTTTTCAACAATACAGGCTTATATTTGTTGAACTTATTTTATTAACCCTTTAAATTAAAATCAAATGGCATTTGAATTACCAGCGTTACCATACGCAACAGACGCTCTTGAACCGCATATTGATAAGATGACCATGGAAATCCACCATGGCAAGCATCATCAGGCTTACGTAGATAACCTGAATAAGGCTTTAGCGGGCACAGGAGGAGAAAATCTGACAATTGAAGAAATTTTAAAGAATGTTTCTAAATACCCAATGGCAGTTAGAAATAACGGAGGCGGACATTTTAATCACACTTTATTCTGGGCTATTATGTCTCCAAACGGTGGCGGCAATCCTTCAGGTGATTTGGAAAAAGCCATTAATGAAGCTTTTGGATCATTTGAAGACTTTAAGAAAAAATTTGCTGAAGCCGGCGCTACCCGCTTTGGTTCCGGATGGGCCTGGTTAACTGTTGATGCTGCTGGTAAACTGCAGGTTTCATCTACTCCAAATCAGGATAACCCGATAATGGATGTAGCAGAAGTAAAAGGTACTCCAATTTTAGGTATGGACGTTTGGGAACATGCCTATTATCTAAAATATCAAAACAGACGCCCAGATTATATTTCTGCTTTCTGGAATGTAGTTAACTGGGATGCTGTGGCAGACCGCTTTGCAAAAGCGAAGAAATAAGCAAAAGCAAACATTCAAAAGAAAATGGTGTACTTATAGTTAGTACACCATTTTTTTTTTTGCGATGAAAAAAAGATATCTGATAATCTCGTTTTTATTAGTCTCTGTATTCAACAGCTGTCAACTTATTGGCGATATTTTTAAAGCTGGTGCCTATACCGGCATCATCTTGGTGGTTGTTATTATTGCTCTTATTATTTGGCTATTTACGAGATTCACCAAAAAAAACTGAATCAGGAGTATATCTCCATAATTTCTTTTTTCTTTTTACTGCGCATAGCTTTGGGAATGATCTCTAAAATTTCTTTTTCCAGAGTTTGAATCAGGCTTCTTTTTAAAAAATTACGATGGGTAATGATGCTGATCTCGCGGGTGGGTTCCGGCGATTTGAAATGATGCACCCGCTTCAATTGTTCTTCAGAAAAATCGGCTAAAGATAATTCAGGTAAAATGGTGAGCCCATTATTCATATCTACCATCCGTTTTAAGGTCTCTACACTTCCGGTATTATATTCCAGTTGCTTTGCATTCTGGGTTTCTTTTTTGCGCTGACAGATATTTAACACCTGATTTCGCATACAATGACCTTCATTCAAAAGCCACAGCTCGTCCAGACTGATGTCTTTGGAGTCGATAATTTTCTTGTGGGAAATTTTGCTGGATTGTGAAGCATACACTACAAACTTTTCATAGAACAGCGGGATTTCATTCAGTGAATTATCGCCTAATGGAGTAGAAAGGATGCCACAATCTAATAGACCAGTTTTTAGGTCGGCGATGATTTGTTCAGTGGTATATTCCCAGATCATGAGCTGCACCTGTGGATATTTCTGCATGAAATTCATGATTACCCGAGGCAATAAATAAGGAGCTATAGTTGGGATAACTCCTACTTTAAGTTCACCTTTTAACTCACCTTTCCGGTCTGCAATGAGTTCTTTTAGTTTATAGGTTTCTTTTAAAATGATACGAGCTTGCTGAACGATTTCGGCCCCGATTTCTGTAGGAACTACAGGTTGTTTGCTGCGGTCAAATAGCTTTACACCCAGGTAATCTTCCAGCTTTTGGATTTGCATACTTAAAGTAGGCTGGGTAACAAATGATTTTTCGGCAGCCAAAACAAAGTTTCGGTAAGTATCTAAAGCTACCAGGTATTCAAGCTGAACTAAGGTCATTTTTTAAGATGTTGGATCTGTATTCAAAATTAACTGAAATAGGCCGTAAAAAACAAAAGCCGCCCCGTTCGGGAGCGGCTGTGATGGTATCAAAAATTTTATTACTCTACGGTTACAGATTTAGCCAGATTTCGCGGCTGATCTACATTGCAACCCCGCATTAAGGCAATATGATAAGCCAGTAATTGTAAAGGAATGGTGGCTAATAAAGGTAAAAATGCTTCGTCAGAATTAGGTATCTCGATGGTATAATCGGCCATTTTGGCTATTTGTTTATCACCTTCAGTAACTACAGCAATGATCACGCCTTTGCGTGCCTTCACTTCCTGAATATTGCTGATTACTTTTTCGTAAGAAGAGTTTTGGGTAGCAATAACTACTACCGGCATTTCTTCGTCAATTAAGGCAATAGGGCCGTGTTTCATTTCGGCGGCCGGATAGCCTTCGGCATGGATATAAGAGATCTCCTTTAGCTTTAAAGCGCCTTCCAGGGCTACCGGGAAACCGCTTCCGCGACCCAGGAATAAACAGTTACGAGCTCCTTTAAATTCGGCGGCTATTTCCTTGATATGTTCGTTGGTGGCCAGGCATTTCTCTACCAGGTTTGGAATATTCTCCAATTCAGATAGTAAATGCACCAGTTGCGACTGGCTAACAGTACCACGCTGCTGGGCCATGTAAAAAGCCATCAGGGTTAATACGGTTACCTGTGCGGTAAAAGCTTTGGTAGAGGCTACTCCAATTTCAGGGCCGGCGTGGGTATAAACTCCTGCGTCGGTTAATCGAGGAATGGAAGATCCCACCACATTGCACACGCCAAAAATGGTGGCGCCTTTTTCCTTGGCCAATTCAATAGCGGCCATAGTATCAGCCGTTTCACCCGATTGGGAAATGGCAATAACGATATCTTTTTCAGAAATAATTGGGTTGCGATACCTAAACTCGGAGGCGTACTCTACTTCTACCGGGATGCGGGCATATTCTTCGATCAAATATTCGGCAACCAAGCCGGCGTGCCAGGAAGTTCCACAGGCCGCAATGATGATACGGTCTGCATTTTTAAGTTTTTCAGCATATTCTTTTATCCCGCCTAGCTGTACTTTGCCCTGTGAAGAATAAATGCGGCCCCGCATACAATCTTTTATGGAACGGGGCTGCTCATAGATCTCCTTGAGCATAAAGTGGTCGTAACCGCCTTTTTCGAGCATCTCCAATTTTAGCTCGAGTTCCTGGATATATGGGGTTTGGATAATGTTATCAATGCTTTTTATCAGCAGTTCATCTCGCTTGATATAGGCAATTTCGTTGTCGTTTAGATAAATGACGTTTTTAGTATATTCTACTATGGGCGATGCGTCTGACGCAATAAAGTACTCACCTTTGCCTACTCCCAGTACCATAGGGCTGCCTTTTCGGGCTGCAATAAGCAGGTCTGGTTCATCCTGGCTCATAATAACAATGGCATAAGCGCCCACTACTTCGTTTAGAGCAATGCGTACGGCTTCTCGTAAATCTTCGCCAGTCTGATCCTTTATATCCTGGATCAGATGGATCAGGACTTCGGTATCGGTGTCGCTCTTAAAAATATGGCCCCGGGCTTTTAAAGCTTCCTTAAGAGGGGCATAGTTTTCAATGATGCCATTATGGATAATGGCCATGCGTTCATCGCCCGAGGTGTGGGGATGAGAATTGCGATCGGAGGGGACCCCATGCGTGGCCCAGCGGGTATGACCCATGCCCACAGTGCCTACCAGATTTAGATCATGAGCGAATGCTTCTAATTCACTGACCTTGCCTGCTTTTTTATAAACATTCAGTTCCCCATTTAACAGGGCAACTCCGGCGCTGTCATAACCACGATATTCCAGGCGATGTAATCCTTTAATGACAATGGGCCATGCTTCGCGATAGCCAATGTAACCAACTATTCCACACATAGATATGTTTTTGTTTTTGCGGTAAGATATAATTTTTATTTAGCAAAAACCGTGCAGACCTTTTGAAAGATAAAAAAAGGTGAATTGTTTAATTCACCTTTGTATAAATAATGCTCAGTTTCATCCTAAAAGTCGGATCAGCAGTGCTGCTGCCACTGCCAATAACTACCCGGGAGGCTGTAGCCCCGGAAGGGAATAAGGCGGTGTTGCGATCGGCTTGAGGATCTACAGCCGCGATATAGGTTTGATGTTGTTGTAATCGGCCATTCAGTAAATCCTGAATATAAGCCGTAATATTAAACTTGTATCTTTTTAATGTGCTGTCATAAAATCCGCCAAATTCCAGATCCGAAAGTGCTCTGGAATCTCTATTGCTTACATCCGGAATTAGCTGTCTTTGGTCGGCAATATCGGTACGGTATAAAAATAGTCTGGCTGAAGGTGTAAAAATGTCTGTGCCACCTTGTACTGTTGCCACCAGTTCTGCTTTGTTAATGATGATATTGCCCAGGGCTTTCAGTTTATCCAGCTCAGGGAAATTGATACGGGTGCGCACCCCGTTCATGGGCTGTACATAAGTAAAATTATACTGGTTAGTAGGATTATTCAACTGGGTTTGTACGTCAGTTCCTGTATAGTCATGGTTAAAGGTTGCCGCCAATGGTGCGCTTCCTCTGCGAATATTCAGAGCGGTTACTGTTGTATCGATGGCAGTTCCGTTCGCACTTTTTGAGTAAATCGTCAGCCCGCTTATATCCGCGGTAGACAGGTCTAACAAGGCAACACCGCCTGCTCCGGTTGTGCCTACCGGGTTTACCGTTACATATAAACCTTTAATAAAGTTTTGGAAGGTTTCATTATCTGAGAAGTTGCTGCTGGCAGCATTCAAAAACTGATTCCTGATAAAATCGGCATTAATAGGAATGCGGATATGAGCGGGCAGTTTTTTGATTTCGTCAGGTTTTCCTTTGATGATATTTACTACCGAGATACTGTCTTTAATGTTTACCTGAGTTAGTAAAGAGCCTAACAAGGTTGGCCGAAAACTATGGCTGGCATTGTTAAAGTAGTTGCTTTTGGAGTCCAGACGATCCTGAAGTTGGTAAACTTCAAATTTTAGTTTGGCATTAGGATCTCCGGCATACTCATTGGCATATTTTAATACCAATACCGCTGAATCCAGTGTAGGGTTGGTGCCAAAGGTTACACCTTCAGCAGGGATGTTCAGAGATAAAGAAAGGCTGGATTGAGTTTTTCCATAAACAGGATCATTCCAATATCCCACCGGATATTTATCCAAAGAGCCTGTTGGTACTATCTCTTCCGATACGGTAAAACTTTCTACCTTGCTTTCTACTAATTGCCCGTTAATGGCATTGGCGGGGTCAACATCCAAACCTATTCCTGTAGGGTTCTTACAACCGGATAAAATAAAAAGACTTATCAACAGGGTTAATAAGTCTTGTTTAAGTAACTTCATATGGTCAATCTCTACTTTTAATCTTAATCTAAAGAAACCAATTCTTCGTTGGTAATTTCTTCGTAAAGGTTGTAATAATTTTCGTAATCTGAAGTAGAAATATATTCCAAAACCGGTTTGTTCGCTTTTTTAACAAACTTTAACACTTCCGGGTTGATGGTGGCGCTTCCTAAAACTACTACATCCGAGTAGCAGATAGCTCCGTTATTTAGGGAAGTGATGTCGGCAGGGCGGTACACCTCAGTATGTTCAGCACTCATGCCACTCATTACGGCTTTACGGGCAAAATCGGGGTGTAAAGTTTCGCTAAAATCATCTTCATAAACCGAGTAAACTACTTTAGAATTCTTGAAAGTAGGATCATCCTTATAGATGGTTTTTAAATAAGCGGGAACCAGCGAGGTCATCCAGCCGTGGCAATGCACAATATCCGGAGACCAGCCTAATTTTTTTACGGTTTCTAAAGCGCCTTTGCAGAAGAAAATGCTGCGCTCATCATTGTCATCGAAAAATTTATTGTTGTTGTCTCTGAAAACGTGTTTGCGTTGAAAATATTCTTCGTTATCTAAGAAGTAAACCTGCATGCGGGCCGCCGGAATAGAGGCCACCTTAATAATCAGCGGGTTATCATTGTCGTCTATAATAATATTCATTCCTGAAAGCCGGATTACTTCATGTAAGCGGTTACGACGTTCGTTGATGTTTCCAAAGCGAGGCATCAGGATACGAATTTCAAATCCTTTCTCCTGCATAGCCTGCGGAAGTTGACGTGTAATTTCAGAAATTTTAGTAAGTTCCAGGAAAGGCGACATCTCATGGGTAATAAACAGAAGCTTCGTTTTTGCCATCTCCAATTGATTGTTTTTAATGTGAAAGAAATGTGTTCGGAACTGCAAAGATAAGCATATTATATGATATATCAACGATTTATGAAAGTACTTTTGGTGGTTTTTAAGTAAATACCCATTTTTGCTGGCTTATTTTATAGACCTTAAATTTTGAAAATTTTCACCACCCGGGCTACCCTCTCAGACTATCTGCGCAGCGAAGTAGCTCAGCATAAAACCATCGGGTTTGTGCCTACTATGGGCGCCCTGCACCAAGGCCATTTATCGCTTATTGAGAATGCCGGACAGCAAAATGATCTGGTGGTTTGCAGTATCTTTGTAAACCCTACCCAGTTTAATGACCCGAAAGACTTAGAAAAATATCCTCGCCCCATTGAAAGCGATATATCCAAGCTGGAAAAAACTTCCTGTAATGTGCTTTTTCTGCCTTCTGTTGCTGAAATGTATCAGGAAGGCGAACAATGGCATATTGATTTAGGTGAGGTTGAAAATAAGCTGGAAGGTAAAATGCGGCCGGGGCATTATCAAGGTGTTACTCAGATTGTTAAAAAACTATTTGATATAGTACAGCCAAACCGGGCTTATTTTGGGCAGAAAGATTATCAGCAGTTTTTGGTTGTAGACCAAATGGTTAAACACTTTAAGCTGGAAGTGAAACTGGTAATGTGTCCTATTATCAGAGAAGCCGATGGATTGGCCATGAGTTCCAGAAATGTTCATTTATCTCCGCAGGAACACAAAGAGGCTTTGGCTTTAAACCGTGCGCTAAAACAGGCGCAGAGTAATTTCCATAAAAAATCTATAACTGAAAACCGGGCTGAGGTTATTCAATTTCTGAATTCGAGCGAAGGAGTGGAGTTGGAATATTTTGAAATATGCGATGGTATGACACTGGAACCGGTAACTTCTATCCAAATGCAACCTATTGTGGCCTTGGTGGCCGCTAAAGTTGGCCATACACGACTAATTGATAACGTTATTTTAAGATAATAAGCGAGATGGGCATCCCCTTGGAGCTTATCACTAATTGAAAATTTGCTAATTTTGCAGCATGATTATTGAGATTTTAAAATCCAAAATACACCGGGTTAAGGTTACTCAGGCAGAGTTGAATTATGTGGGAAGTATCACGATAGACGAAGATCTGCTGGATGCCGCCAATATTATTGCCAACGAAAAAGTACAGGTGGTAAATAATAATAATGGGGCCCGTTTTGAAACCTATGTGATAAAGGGAGAGCGGGGTTCGGGCATTATTTGCCTTAATGGTGCCACTGCCCGTTTAGCTCAGGTAGGCGATATTGTGATCATTATGTCATACGCCCAAATGGAAATGGAAGCGGCGAAAAAATACAACCCTTTATTGGTTTTCCCGGATGACCATAACAAGCTTTTGCACTAATAAATCCATTTAATAACCAAATTTTTCATAATGGCTAAACTCGATATTTTGCAGCGTAAAATTCTAAAAGCAGAAGAGCTTGTGCACACGCTTAATATGTGGCGTTTCCAGGAGAAAAAGATTGTGTTTACTAATGGTTGCTTTGATTTATTGCATTTGGGGCATATAGATTACCTTTCTAAAGCGGCCGATTTAGGCGATAAACTAGTTATTGGTTTAAATTCCGATTCTTCCATTGCAGGTTTAAAAGGTCCGGGGCGGCCACTTACCAATCAGCAATCAAGGGCAGCCATTTTGGCGGCCTTATTTTTTGTGGATGCGGTGATTTTGTTTGATGAACCCACGCCGGCCGAGTTGATAAAAACCGTAAAACCCGATGTTTTAGTAAAAGGAGCAGACTACACCATTGACCAAATTGTGGGCGCCAAAGAGGTGATAGACAATGGAGGGACGGTAAAAACCATTGAGTTTTTGCCCGGGTATTCAACCACGTCCATTGAGCAGAAAATTAAAAACTCGTAATTAGGTTTTTAATTTTATTTTGCACACAAAATTGTCGGGTTTTTGCCCCGAATGAGAACGGTCAGCTTGAGCTTGGTGTACTGTGGCGCTAAGCCTGCCGAATTGTGAATGTCAAGAAACAGAAACTTTGGGCACTCTTGATTCGATAAAATTCATCATGGCGCTTGACAAAGTTAAGCGTGATGAAGTTTTTAATTAGAGTATTCCCATTTAGTATATTTTAGGCCCTTTTCGTCGTTTTTCAGATGCCGGCATCATTTTAACGCAGGCAATAAATCCCGTAAGGCAATAAAAAACATTCATTTTAAAATTCTATTTTTGAACAGTACTAACATTAGATTATATGCATTTTCAACTTTCTGAAGAGCAATTAATGATTCAGCAGGCGGCCAGAGATTTTGCCCAAAATGAATTAAAGCCAGGTGTGATAGAACGCGACGAACATCAGAAATTTCCCGCCGAACAAATAAAAAAATTAGGAGAGCTGGGATTTTTAGGCATGATGGTCGATCCAAAATATGATGGTTCTGGTTTGGATGCAGTTTCTTACGTATTGGTTATGGAAGAGCTTTCCAAAATAGATGCTTCGGCTTCGGTAGTGGTATCTGTAAATAACTCTCTGGTTTGTTTCGGATTAGAAAAATATGGCACCGAATTTCAGAAAGAAAAATATTTAAGACCCCTGGCTTCAGGGCAGCAAATTGGCGCTTTTTGCTTGTCAGAGCCCGAAGCCGGTTCTGATGCCACCTCGAAACATACCACCGCCATTGATATGGGCGATCATTACCTGCTGAATGGGGTGAAAAACTGGATTACTAATGGTAGTACCGCCAGTACATATCTTGTTATTGCACAAACCGATGCAGCCAAAGGTCACCGGGGTATTAATGCTCTGATTGTAGAAAAAGGAATGGAAGGTTTTCAGGTAGGCGCTAAGGAAAATAAATTGGGAATCCGTGGCTCTGACACCTGTTCTTTGATGTTTACCGATGTAAAAGTGCCTAAAGAAAACCGCATTGGCGAGGATGGTTTCGGTTTTAAATTTGCCATGCAAACCTTAGAAGGCGGCCGTATCGGGATTGCTTCTCAGGCTTTGGGAATTGCTTCCGGAGCGTATGAGTTAGCCCTGAACTATGCCAAAGAACGTAAGGCTTTTGGAAAACCTATTGCCGATCATCAGGCTATTCAGTTTAAATTGGCCAATATGGCTACCGAAATTGAGGCGGCCCGTTTATTATGCTTAAGAGCAGCCTGGCTAAAAGATCAGGGACTGCCTTATGCCCAAGCCAGCTCGATGGCCAAGCTGTATGCTTCGGAAGTAGCCATGCGTACCACGGTAGAAGCCGTACAAATTCATGGAGGATACGGTTACGTAAAAGAATACCATGTAGAACGATTAATGCGTGATGCTAAAATCACTCAAATCTATGAGGGAACCTCAGAGATTCAGCGTATAGTTATAGCACGCGAAGTGTTGAAATCCTAAGAATGAAAAAAATGAAAACGCGTATTCTGAATGCTTTTGTTGTGGTGGTGATGTTTTCATCATTAGTAGCCTGTAAAAATGTTTCTAAACCAGCCTTAGAAAACGGAGTTTGGCGTGCAACGCTTAAAACAGAGTCGGGCGCCGAAATACCTTTTAATTTTGAGGTCAAAGATTCGGCCGGTTTAAAAGTGCTGGATATTATCAATGGTAAAGATCGTTTCCGGGTAAATGAAATTACGATGAATAAGGATTCAGTTCATATTCAAATGCCTTTGTTTGATTCGGAAATAAAAGCCGAATTGAAAGACGGAAACTTATCCGGAAAATGGATCAAACATTTGGCCATCCAGGATGCCATTATGGAGTTTAATGCCGAATCCAATACGCCCTGGAGGTTTTTCAAATCGGATATCGGAACCAAAAATAATTTAGCAGGACGTTGGTCTACTACATTTGTTAGTCAGGATAAAAAAGATACCACTTGGGCCGTGGGCGAATTTACCCATGACGGCTCAAAACTAACCGGTACATTTTTAACCTCTACCGGCGATTATCGGTTCCTTGAAGGTACCGTGGCCGACAATAACCTGTACCTCTCTTGTTTTGATGGTTCTAATGCCTATTTATTTACCGGCAAACTGGAAAATGACAGCACTATTGTAAATGGTAATTTCTATTCAGGTTTGTCGTCTCTGGAAAATTGGACCGCTAGAAAAGATGAAAAAGCTATGTTACCCGATGCTTATTCTTTAACGGCTCTGAAACCGGGTTATACCAAAATTGATTTTAGTTTTCCGGATTTAAATGGTAAAAAAGTATCCCTATCTGATCCGAAATTCAAAAATAAGGTAGTTATAGTCCAGTTTTTAGGATCATGGTGTCCTAACTGTATGGATGAAACGGCTTTCCTGGTTCCTTTTTATCAGAAGTACAAAAACCGCGGATTGGAAATTGTGGGTCTGGCTTATGAGCGGACTGCTGATATGGAACGTTCCAAGAAAAATGTGGAGCGATTAAAAAATCGTTTCAACATAACTTACGATTTGCTGTTAACCGGTTATACTAAAGATAAAGGCCAGGTAACGGCCAGTTTGCCTATGCTGAATAATTTTGAAGCATTTCCTACCACCATCATTATCGATAAAAAAGGTAAGGTTCGTAAAATTCATACCGGTTTTAGCGGACCGGGAACCGGAAGTCATTATACAGACTTTGTAAAAGAGTTCGAGAAAAATATTGACGCATTGCTTGCAGAAAAAATATAGCTATGAGGTTAAAACCATTAATATGCTGTCCTTTAGTGGCAGCATTTTTTTTAACGGCTTGTTCAGTAACTCATAAGGCTACCTTGCCGACTTTAACGGTCACTGAAAATGCCGCCGGTGTAAATTACCGAGGTAAATACACGACGCTAACAGACATTATCCACACCCGTTTGGATCTGAGTTTTAACTGGGATAGCGCTTTTGTGGTCGGAAAGGCAACCATTCAGGCTAAACCTTATTTTTACCCTTCCGGGAATGTGGTTTTAGATGCCAATGGTTTCAAAATAAATTCCGTTGAATTAGTTCAGAAAGACGATAAAGAACCCTTGCATTATACCTACGACGGGAAAAAGCTGAACATTCAGCTTAATAAAACTTATACCCGCGATCAGGAATATACGCTCTGTATTAATTATGTGGCCATGCCAGAAAAATTGCAGGTTGGTAAAGATATCAGTTCGGCGGCCAACCGCGGGATGTACTTCATCAACAAGGATGGCAGAAATAAGAACAAACCCCGCCAGATATGGACCCAGGGCGAAACCGAATGCAATTCCACTTGGTTTCCTACCATAAACGGGCCGCAGGAGAAAATGACCCAGGAGTTGCATATTACGGTTCCGGATGAGATGGTAACTTTGTCCAATGGTTCGCTCGAATTTTCTACTCTGAATGGCAATGGTACCCGTACTGATACCTGGCGCCAGGAACAACGGCATTCTACCTATTTAACCATGTTGGCCGTTGGAGATTTTACCATCACCAAAGATACCTGGCGCAATAAGGAGGTAAGTTATTATACCGAGCCGGCTTTTGCTTCAACCGCCAAATTGGTGTTTGGAAAAACACCCGAGATGATGGAGTTTTTTTCCAATAAGCTGGATATTGAATTTCCCTGGGATAAATATTCTCAAATCGTAGTTCGGGATTTTGTGAGCGGAGCCATGGAAAATACAACCGCTACGGTTTTTTTCGACCGGATGAATATGACCGAAGGCCAATATCTGGATACAAATTATGAAGATATTATCGCCCATGAACTCTTTCACCATTGGTTTGGCGATCTGGTTACGGCCGAATCATGGGCTAATCTGCCATTAAATGAAGCTTTTGCCACTTACGGTGAATATTTATGGTATGAATATAAATATGGAAGGGATATTGCCGATTTAAAAGGCCTGGAAGATTTGCTTGCTTATATAAAGAACGCCCATAACAGACCTCAGGTAGATGTAATCCGTTATAACTATGCAGACCGGGATCAAATGTTTGACGATGTTACCTACCAAAAAGGAGGTCGCATTTTGCACATGCTGCGGAAAACTGTAGGCGATGATGCATTTTTTAAATCCCTGAATCTGTATTTGAACCGGCATGCTTATAAAACGGTAGAAATAAACGATTTGCGTTTGGCTTTTGAAGAAGTTACCGGTCAGGATCTGAACTGGTTTTTTAACCAATGGTTTTTGGCATCGGGGCACCCGATATTAGCTATTCAGAGTAATTATGATGAGGGCAAAAAGGAGCTGACCGTTCAGATTCAGCAAAATCAGGATCTGACTAAAACTCCTTTATATCGGCTTCCAATAGCGGTAGATATTTATGCCGAGGGAAAAAAAGAACGTCAAGAAATTGTGTTGGATAGGCAAAGTCAAAGTTTCAGTTTCCCACTTGAGGTAAAACCAGATCTGGTTAATGTGGATGCCGAAAAATACTTGGTGGCCGAAAAGACGGAAATGAAACCCTTTAGCCAATATGTGTTTCAGTACCAGCATGCGCCATTATTTATGGACCGCCTGGAAGCCTTGCTGATGCTGCAAAACTTAAAGAAAGAATCTTTGGCCCGTCAAACCATGATGGAGGCGCTCGACGATAAGAATTGGGCTCTGCGTCAATTGGCGGTAGAATTTAGCAGCGAACTGGAAACCGCCGAAAAGGCAACTGTTTATCAGAAAATTCGCCATTTGGCCTTAAATGATCCGGAGTCTAAAGTAAGAGCAGTAGCTGTTAAAGCTTTGGCTCTTAATTATAAAGGCTTTAATAATACCGATGTATTTGAAGAAGCCCTTAAGGATAAATCTCCTAGTGTAGTAAAAGCTGCCACAGCAGCGAGAAAAGAGTAGTTTTGTTAATTGCATAAAATTGAACGGATTAACAAGAAAATGAAGTCTTTACTACTGGTTGGAACAGGTGCTTTTATTGGAGGGGTTTGTCGATATCTCTTTTCTCAATTTATTCAAACCCGAATTCTCTCAACTTTTCCTTTTGGGACTTTAGGAGTAAATATTCTTGGCTGTTTTGTTATCGGACTTGTGTTTGCATTAAGTGAACGAACAGCTATCAGCCCTGAATGGCGACTATTTCTGGCGACCGGCATTTGTGGTGGCTTCACAACTTTTTCAGCCTTTTCAAACGAAACTTTCGGGCTGCTTCGTGATGGCCAGCTTTGGTATGCCTCCACGTATGTCATTACCAGTGTGTTGTTTGGACTGCTTGCAACATTTATCGGTTACTCAATTCTTAAATTGATTTAACAATGGAAAATAATCCCAACGCCAAACTTCTTCGCATCTTCATTGGTGAGTCTGATAAAGTTGGTCATGCAACACTCTACGAAACAATTGTCTTAGAGGCAAAGAAGCAAGGTCTGTCGGGGGCGACGGTTATGAGAGGCATTATGGGTTTTGGAGCTAATTCAAGAATTCACACCGCAAAACTTTTCGAGATTTCTTCAGACCTTCCTCTGGTAGTGGAGATTGTTGACACGGAAGAAAAAATCCGTGACTTTATTAAGACCGTTGAGCAATTATTTGAGCAAGCAAAATCAGGTGGATTAATTACGATTGAGAAAGCTGAAGTAATTAAATATACAGCCAGTAAATGATGAAAAATAGGTCTTTTTCCTGATCGGAGGTATCAAGCAGGCATTCCAGATAATATTAAGTGAAGGTGTCTAAAAGAATGTGCACCAAGTTGTCGCACAGAAACTTGTCGAAGTGTGAGCGTAGTGCTCCATGGTTCGAAAAGCCCAGCATGGCTTGGAACTGTCATGCTGAGCAGACTCTTTTTACACCTTTATCTTATTTCTTAAACACGCCTAATACCATTTTTATCAGGGCCAGGGCAATTGCAAACCACATGGCCGAGAAGAATCCGTTGACATGAAAACCATTCATCAGGTTACTTACCAATAAAACCATTAATACGGTAATGACAAATGACATCAATCCCAGTGTTAAAAAATTAATTGGGAAGGTGAAAATCCGAAGCAGGGTTCCAATAGTAGCGTTGGCCAGGGCAATTAAGAAGCCGGCCAATATGGCGCTTACAAAACCATCTACATGTACTCCTGGTACTACATAAGCCGCAATAGTAACGGCCAGGCCCATCAATAAAATTTCAAGAATTAATCTCATAGTATAATCAGATTACAGTTAAAATCAGGTTAAGATTGCCCAAATGGGAAATCAAAATTCGAATATGCTAAGAATTTTTAGGTAAGCATAGCGTTTTGTGCATTGGGCCGGAGCTAATTCCTTCAAATTAAATAGGCCTGAGTGCATTTAAGGAAATAATTATTTTGAAATCAGGGTTTTGTCCCTGAAAAAATAATGCGTACATTTGTCCCGATCTGAAAAGAGGGGACGCATGCTGTCCCCTCTTTTTTTTAGCCAGAGTTTTTATCCCGGGAGGAGATAATGAATATGAATATTGAAAAACGGGTAACCCAGTTAGTAGAAGAAAAAATTGCCGATCGTCCGGATTTGTTTATAGTGGATATCAAGATGCACGGTAGCGGTTTGTTAACCATTTTGATGGATGGCGATCAGGGGATTGGAATTCGGGATTGTGCAGCTATCAGCCGGCATGTGGGTTTTCATCTGGAAGAAGAAAATGCAATTGAGCATGCCTATAATCTGGAAGTTTCTTCCCCGGGATTAGATACGCCTCTGAAATCCATCAGGCAGTATCAGAAAAATTTAAACCGCTCATTGAGCGTTAAATTGGCAGATGGACAAACCCAGCAGGGCAAATTGTTGCAGGTAACTGAAACGGGCATAACCATTGAAGAAAGTGTCAAAGAAAAGGGGAAAAAAGCACAATTAGTTGAAAACTTTATTCCGTTTGAGCAAATAACTGAATCTAAAGTGTTAATTTCATTTAAGTAGAAAATGAGCAATATAAATTTAATCGATTCATTCCAGGAGTTTAAAGACTTCAAAAATATTGACCGGCCTACGGTTATCAGTGTTTTGGAAGAGGTGTTCCGTAGCATGTTGCGTAAAAAATACGGAACCGACGAAAATTGTGATGTTATTGTTAACCCTGACAATGGGGATTTAGAGATCTGGCGTACCCGTACGGTGATGGAGGATGGTTTTTCTGAAGATGACGATCTGGAAATCGAGTTAGCCGAAGCTAAAAAAACAGATTCGGATATCGAGGTAGGTGATGATTTTATTGAACAAATTACCCTGGAAAGCTTTGGTCGCAGGGCTATTTTAGCTGCCCGCCAAACTTTGGTTTCTAGAGTTCTGGAATTAGAAAAAGACGAAATTTTCAAAAAATATAAAGATCGGGTTGGAGAAATTGTAACCGGCGAAGTTTACCAGGTTTGGAAAAAAGAAACTCTGGTGCTGGATGACGAAGGTAATGAGCTTTTGTTGCCTAAAACAGAGCAAATTCCGGCCGATTATTTCAAAAAAGGCGATAGCGTACGTGCCATTATCCATAAAGTGGATATGGTAAATAGCAACCCTAAGATCATCATTTCACGTACCGCCCCTGAATTCTTGCAGCGTTTATTCGAGATGGAAGTTCCTGAAATTTTTGACGGTTTAATTACCATCAAAAAGATCGTTCGCGAACCTGGAGAGCGGGCAAAAGTGGCTGTAGAGTCATACGATGACCGCATTGACCCGGTTGGAGCTTGTGTGGGTATGAAAGGATCTCGTATTCACGGTATCGTTCGGGAGCTGAAAAACGAAAATATTGATGTCATAAACTATACGAACAATATTTCGTTGTATATCCAGAGAGCTTTGAGTCCGGCAAAAATTACCAGCATTAAATTGGATGATGAAGAAAAAAGAGCGGCAGTATATTTAAAGCCCGATCAGGTTTCTTTAGCCATTGGACGTGGCGGCCATAACATCAAATTGGCCGGTAAATTAACCGGATACGAAATTGATGTATATCGCGAATCGCAAGAGGATGAGGAAGATGTGGATCTGGAAGAATTCTCTGATGAAATTGAGGGCTGGATTATTGACGAATTTAAGCGTATTGGTTTGGATTCCGCTAAATCTATCCTGGCGTTATCTTCTGACGAGTTGCTTAAACGTACCGATTTGGAAGAAAATACGATCAAAGATGTTCTGAATATTCTGAAATCAGAATTTGAATAAAAAAGGTTAAATAGGACGTTTTTGCCACTGTTTAAACATACAGGGCAAAAACGTATTTCTCAAAACTGATAACATACAATAAAAAACGTACTTTTGTACAAAAATAGCGAGGTTAGAATTATAAATGTCAGAAGGTAAAAACACAAATTTACTTAAAGCTGCAAAGGAGCTGAATATCGGTTTATCTACAGCGGTTGAGTTTTTAGGAAAAAAAGGTCATCATGTTGAGGCACGTCCTAATGCAAAACTCACCGAGGAGATGTATAATGTTCTTTTGAAAGAGTTTCAGGGCGATAAAATTGTCAAGGAAGAGGCCAATCAAATCATTATTGGCAAAATCCGCCGGGAAGAAACCCCGGCAACTCCAGAAAGAACAGAACCGCAGCGTTCTAAAGATTTTGAACAGGAAGAAATCCTGATCAAGAACGTTAGCGCATTCACTCCGCCGGTAGAAAAACCACAAACCGCCCCTGAGCCTAAAACAGAGGAAAAGGCGGCCGATGGTTCATTGCCTGGTGTAAAAGTGGTGGGTAAAATAAACCTGGAAGATCTGAATACTAAAACCCGCCCTGATAAAAAATCTTCAGAGCCAGAAAAAGTGCAGCCTGAAGCGGTTAAACCGGCCGAAGTAGTTAAGCCAGCCGAAGTAGCTAAACCAGCCGAGGTAGTTAAACCTGCTGAAGTGGTTAAACCTGCTGAACCTGTAAAAGAGGTTCCTAAACCTGAGCAAAAGCCAACGCCAGTTGCTGAAGAGAAAAAAGAAGTAAAGCCAGTTATCGAAGATATTAAAAAGGCCCCACAGGCGCCAGCTCAACCAGAGCAGCCTACAGCGAAGGTAGCTACCCCAGCTCCGCAAACACCAAAACCGGAAGCTAAACCAGCTACCGAAACCCCTCAGGAACCGGAATTATTCCGTGCTAAAACAGCCCGTTTAACTGGTCCTAATGTGATTGGTAAAATAGAGCTTCCTGTAGAGCCTTCACGCCGAGGTCAGCCTGTAGCTTCCTCATCCAATGTAGGAAACGATCACCGCCGCAAGCGGAAACGCAAAGATCATCCTCCTGGAACCGGACAGCCAACAGGTGGTGGTGCCCGTCCTCCTCATGCAGCAGGAGGCGCAGCTAATGCTCCTCAGGGTTCCCGTCCTCCATATAAAGGAGGAGGTGGTGGAGCGCCTCATCATAAAGGTCCGCACGGAGGTGGTTCACGCCCTGATTTCAGAGGCCGGCGAGCTCCGGAGGTTCCAAAAGTGGAACCAACCGATAAAGAAATCCAAGACCAAATTAAAGCCACACTTGCCCGCTTAAGTGGTGCAGGTAAGAGCAGTAAATTTGCCCAACGTGCTAAACTACGCCGTCAAAAACGTGATGATGTAGCTCAAAACGCCGAAGATGCGGCAATGGAACGCGAACTGCAATCTAAAATATTGCGGGTTACCGAGTTTGTTACGGCCAATGAATTAGCCAATATGTTGGATGTTCCGGTTACACAGATTATTTCTACTTGTATGAGTTTAGGAATGTTTGTGTCTATCAACCAACGTTTGGATGCCGAAACTTTAACCATTGTAGCTGATGAATTTGGTTATGAAATAGAGTTTGTAAAACCTGAGGACGAAGAAACCCTTTCTCTGGAAGAACAGGATGCACCAGAAGATTTGATACCACGTGCTCCTATTGTTACCGTAATGGGTCACGTTGACCACGGTAAAACTTCCTTGTTGGACTTTGTGCGTAAGGCTAATGTAATTGCCGGCGAAGCCGGAGGTATTACCCAGCACATTGGGGCTTATGAAGTCAAGTTGGAAAATGGCCGAAGCGTAACATTTTTGGATACGCCGGGTCACGAGGCCTTTACCGCCATGCGTGCTCGTGGTGCCCAGGTAACGGATATTGCCATTATTGTAATTGCCGCAGATGATAGCGTGATGCCTCAAACCAAAGAGGCCATTAACCACGCTCAGGCTGCCGGTGTACCTATTGTATTTGCCTTTAGTAAAGTAGATAAACCAGGGGCTAATTCAGATAAAATCCGTGAACAGTTAGCAGCCATGAATATACTGGTTGAAGACTGGGGCGGTAAATTCCAAAGCCAGGAAATTTCTGGTAAAACCGGTTTAGGCGTTGACCTTTTGTTAGAGAAAGTATTGCTTGAAGCCGATTTATTAGACTTAAAAGCGAACCCTGATAAACGTGCCGTAGGTACGGTTATAGAGGCTGCCTTAGATAAAGGTCGTGGTATTGTAACTACAGTATTGATCCAGGCCGGAACTTTAAGGGTAGGTGATGCTATTTTGGCCGGATGTTACAGCGGTAGAGTAAAAGCTCTGCATAATGAACGCGGACAGAAGGTGGATAAAGCCGGTCCTTCTACTCCGGTACAAGTATTAGGTATGCAAGGTGCCCCTACTGCCGGTGATAGGTTTAACTCCCTGGAAACAGAGGTGGAAGCCCGTGAAATTGCCAACAAACGTCTGCAATTGCAACGTGAACAAGGTTTACGTACCCAGAAACATATTACCCTGGATGAGATTGGCCGCCGCTTAGCCATCGGTAACTTTAAAGAATTGAATATTATTGTGAAAGGGGATGTGGATGGTTCTATTGAAGCTCTATCAGACTCCTTATTGCAACTTTCTACACCTGAAATCCAGGTTAATATTATCCATAAATCAGTAGGTCAGATATCAGAATCTGACGTATTGTTAGCTTCGGCTTCTGATGCCATTATTATTGGTTTCCAGGTTCGTCCTTCTGCAGGTGCACGTAAATTGGCCGAGAATGAGCAAATTGATATTCGCTTATACTCTATTATTTACGATGCTATTGACGAGGTGAAAGCAGCTATGGAAGGCATGTTGGCTCCTCAGTTTGAAGAGAAAATTACCTCGAATGTTGAAATTCGTGAGGTTTTCAAAATCAGCAAGGTGGGTACTATTGCCGGATGTATGGTACTGGATGGTAAAATTACCCGTAACAGTAAAGTGCGCATCATTCGCGATGGGGTAGTTATCTACTCTGGAGAGCTGGCTTCATTAAAACGTTATAAAGACGATGTGAAAGAAGTGGCTACCGGTTATGAGTGTGGTTTAAATATCCAGAACTTTAATAATATTGAAGTGGGTGATATTGTAGAATCATACGAACAGGTAGAAGTAAAACGTAAACTCTAATCTGCTCTGCGAGTGAATACCTCTCGCAAAGTAATTTAATCTATATAATTGGGTTGTCTGGTCTCACTTTTTGAGGGATTAAACAACCCAATTTTTTTTATTAGGATTTTTTAGGATTAATAAGATTAACTTGAATTTGGATGATCAAGAAGTGGAGTAAAATGTCTAAAAATAGCAGTGTAAATCTGTAAGATCAGCAGGCAAAAAGGCAAATATCTGGTCTCGTTTTTGAAGTCATGATACATCCCAGTTCTATAATCTTTACCAAATGAATCTATAGTAATGATCCACAAATTAGTGTTAACCATATTTCTTTGCTTCGCCAGTGCTTTGGGAGCCTGGGCTCAGGACGATAATAGCCAGATCGAATCGCTGCCTTTGCATGTGAGTCCATCCTCAGGTAAAAAACCGGTTTTGTTCTATTTTACCGGGGATGGGGGCTGGAATGATTTTAGCCAGAAACTGGTTGCTGAGCTAAGCGCCAATGGTTACGGAGTAATTGCCTTGGATACCCGCAAATACTTTTGGGAGGCCAAAACTCCCGATGGTTTTGCCCGCCAGATGCAGGCTGTTTGGCAGTATTATCAGAAAAAGTGGAATATATCTGAATTTGCCATTGTTGGATATTCTTTTGGGGCCGATGTTGCCGCTTTTCTCCCGGGCCGAATGAATGAATCTATCGGCAAATTATTGAAATCAATAGTTTTATTATCACCGGGTTTAAGTACCGATTTTGAGGTGAAACTAAGTAACATGGTCGGTTTTAACTCTCATGGAAAATATCAGGTTGATGCCGAAGTTCAAAAGCTAAATTTTCCGGTATTATGCGTTTTTGGTAAAGAGGAAGAAATTGGATATCAATTCGGAGTAAAGGAAAGTTCCCTGATTCGCCGTAGAGAAATTCCCGGTTCTCACCGCTATAATAACGATATGCAACTGCTTGCAAAAGTAATTCTGGGAACCCTCCGTTAAAACTTGTTTAGCTGCCCTCCGAAACTCTTTTTAAAGCAGTGGGAACCTGCAATAAATGGTAGTTATGACTATAAATCAGGTATTTCTTATTCCAGGAGGGGAGGAATTTATCCTTATATTTTCTTAGTCCCTTAAAGTGCCCAAAAGCTTTTAGGTTATCGTATGCATATTTAATGGTTTTTTGGGTGATATTCTGACCTTCCATACCCGATAAAGGCGCTAAGCCCATATTAACCGACTGGAAACCCTGTTCTTTTAGATACAGGAAGGTTTTGGCCAGCAGCATATCTAAAACCCCGTTGGGCGCATCATGCACTTTTCGGATCAGATCGTAAGTTGCTTCGCCGGGAGCATAATCGGGGATTAGGTTTAAAAAAGCATATACTTTTTCTTCCTGATCTTCTATGGTAATAATGGTATGTTCTTTCAGGATAGTGGCATCAAAAACTCCCTGGGTAAAGGCCACTTCTTTTTGATGCAGCTCATTTAGCCAGCTGTCTGATACTTTTTCCAGTTTTTGCAGCACTCCCTGTTTTACCGGGGGATGATAAACTTTCAGTTCAAAACCTTCGGAAATAAGGCGGTTAATGGCGCTACGGGTAGTTTTCATCTTTCCACCGTCAAGTGTAAAATTACACAGGTTTAAAATGGCTTCTTCGCCAATAGGGATTGATTTTTTGCCCAGGGAATGATAAAAGGATAAGGAGGTTTCCGGAACCCGGTAATACACGCTAACAAAACCGTTCTGCTCACAAAAATCCTCAAAAAGTTTCACCATCTCTTCTTTAGCTTCAGTTTGAGGCACTACCGGATCTTCTAAAACTACGGCAAAATGTCGGGTAAGTTTAAAGCTTAAAAAAGCGGTACGAGAAGGGTTAAAGAATAAAAACTTGTCCGGATAAGTTTTAAAATAATCCAGTGCCGAGTGCCCGGATTTTTTCACCAACTCTTTGGCGTCTGCAAAATCAGCTTCGGTATTATAAGGTTTGGTAAAATAAGGTTTCAGAAAGGTGAAAATGATGAATACGATGACACATCCGCCCGCAATATAGATAGACTGCTGGAAATAATGGCCAAACTTGGTTAAAGGAACCAGACCTTTATCATTAATTAAAAAGAACAGCTCAAAAACGGCTTTTATGGCTTGGGTAAGATGGAAATCTACTCCAAAATGTCTTTTATCAATAAAATAAAAGCCAATAACGCCATAAGCCAATACCGTAAGAATGCTGTAAAGTAAAATCTGGTAGCTGAACCTGGTAAACTTGGGGTGTGGTTTCAGCTTGTAAAAACTGCGGGTGTACCATAAACTTGAGCCGGCTGCAAAAGCCAGAATAGCTTCTTCAAAATCTGCTGCTTTTAATAAGTGGCCCACAAAAGAAAATCCCGTAAGGAATAAAGCCAGATACCAGGCTCTTTTAGAACCCCGCAAAAGGAAAACACTGATCAAAATCAGTATTAAACCAAATACCAGTACCAGGGCGTTACTGGTTACAATCAGATCCTCCGGAATCAGGTTTTTCATCAGCCTTAAACGGGCAGGTATAGCAGGTGTAATAGCCGAAATAATGTTTACAATTCCCAGAATAAGGATGATAAAGGCAGGTAATACCCGTAAAATAATATTGTCTTTTTTGCTGATGAAACTCGCCAGACCGGCTAATAAAGGCAGCCAAAATTCAAAAAACCGGAAAAGCAGGGTAATGGATGCTGCGGCTATTACCGGAAAACCAAATTGCCCAAGAATAAATGTAAGGGATACCTCTATGGCGCCCAGTCCTCTTAAAAATGGGGAGGCAATGAGCAGAATAACCATCACAATATAACCTAAAATGGCAGCCGGCCAACTGGCATTAAGCCCAATAGCCAGCATGGAAATATATAAATGGGCAATGCCGATTAATTCAATAATTACCGATACGCCCAGGGTTAGAAAGAATTGTTTTCGATTGATTTTTTGCTCGATCATTTCGTCCAGGATCAGGCTTATCGACGGCCTGATTTTGGAAACCCAGCGATAGGCCACACCTTTTTGGGCAACCGAAACGGCAAATCCAATAAGGGCGCCGGTTAGCAGGATCAGAAAAGCTATCCCAAGTATTTCTGCCCGACCCAAATTGGTGAAAAGCACAGCCACGCCCAGAACCGGTATGGCCACTAAAACCACCGACAGAATGCCACAAAAGGCATAGATAGTGGATGCCAAATGAATCCGGGAAAGACTAATTCCGCGGCTTTCTATTCTTTTGGTAAAGAAAGCCAGGGATGAAAAACCTCCGGCCGGCAAAAACACACTTAACAG
>DASQIU010000042.1:0-10975 GCA_035631395.1 Daejeonella sp.
TAGCCGAATCGATTGAAAAATCCCAGCGGGATGATATGTTAATAGAAAGCAAAAATTACGATCGAATTGAATTCAAATTAACCCTTTTAACACATCCTCAAATCAACATTCGTTTTATACATTTGCTGGAATGAAGATCCCTGCTATTCCGGGCTTTAATCCGCAGGCTTTTGAGAAATATTTAAAGAACACTGCCTGGCTCATGCTGGGGCGGGTGTTGAGCATGGTAGTGGGTTTTATTATTGCCCGTTACCTTGGGCCAGCTTCTTTTGGCGATCTGAGTTTCGCCATTGCATTTACCGGATTTTTTGCGGCCATCGGCACATTGGGGTTGGATAGTTTTGTGATCCGGGAGGTTCTTCATAATCCGGATAAGCGGGATGAAATTCTGGGTACTGCTTTTTGGTTGCGTATAGGTGTCAATTTGTTGTTACTGCCTTTTGCGGTTTTGCTGTATGTGCTGTTCCACAAACTTTCTGGCGGGCAAAGCGCACCGCTTAACCTGCTAATTGCGATATGCGCTCTGGCCTCCTTATTTAAATCTTTTAATGTTATTGATTCTTATTTTCAATCGCAGGTAAGATCTAAATATGTGGTGCAGGTTCAAAATATTTGCCTGTTCATCTCAGCTCTTATCAAAGTGTTGTTGATTATTTTGGATCTGCCGGTTCTTTACTTTGCGCTGGCCTTGCTTATCGACGGAATTTTGTTGGCCGCTGGTCTGGTCATCATTTATCAGTATAAAGCCCTGCATCAAATTTCTGATTGGCAGTTTCATGCTGATCGGGCAAAATCATTGCTGAAACAGTCCTGGCCTTTAATTATGACTGCCGTAATGATTTCTATTTATATGCAAATTGATATAGTGATGTTGAAATCCTTGGGAAGTAAAACCGTGGGTATTTACAGCGCAGCCGCACGTATTAGCGAGGCCTGGTATTTTATACCGGTTGCCGTGATTACTTCGGTTTTTCCGGCAATTATTCATGCCCGCAAAACCGACTTGCAGCATTATCAAAAACGGTTGCAAAACCTGTACGATTTGCTGGTGGCCATTAGTTTGCCGGTTGCTTTAGTGATTAGTTTTTCTGCCCATATTATTATTAATCTGTTATATGGCAATCAGTTTGAGGGGGCTGGTACCATTTTATCCATCCATATATGGTCTGGAGTATTTGTTTTTTTGGGAAGTGCCAGCAGTCAGTATCTGTTAGCCGAAGGATATACCCTGATTTCTTTAAAACGGACCGCTCTGGGGGCTATTGTTAATATCATATTAAACATTATACTTATTCCT
This sequence comes from Daejeonella sp., assembly GCA_035631395.1. Taxonomy (GTDB): domain Bacteria; phylum Bacteroidota; class Bacteroidia; order Sphingobacteriales; family Sphingobacteriaceae; genus Daejeonella. The sequence goes on from DASQIU010000042.1 coordinate 1,298, forward strand.
TTATATGGCGGTGTAGGAGCTGCCATTGCCACTCTGATTGCTTATTTTGTATCCACTTTTTCTGTTTTTTTATTTTCTAAAACCAGAGAGCAGGGGGTATTGATGTTAAAATCTTTATTTTTAATTTCATTGCTGCAAAAAATATATAAACGCTGATGCAAAAGCTGCCCCTGAGTAGTTTAATTAACTTCTCAAAACTAAAATCACTACTCTCTTTTGGCATAAAAGGATATCTGGTAGAAATAGGCTGGTTCAAGGCTTTTGAAAGTAAATCCGCCGTGGATGAAAGTGGAAATCCGATTCCCTGGGTAACCTATTCTTTTATTGACTTTATTAAAGATCGCCTTCAGAGCGAGCATCAGGTATTTGAATTTGGCGCCGGAAATTCTACCTTTTTTTATGCTAAAAAAGCAGCCAAAGTCATTTCGGTAGAGCATGATCAAGCCTGGTTCGATAAAATATCCGGTCAAAGGCCGGCCAATTCAGAAATAATCTTTTGCGAGGTGGAAACCGATGGGAAATATGCCGGGATGCCGGTTTCGCTCAATGAAAAATTTCACGTCATTATTGTGGACGGCCGCGATCGGGTAAATTGTTGCAAGCAGGCAATTTCGGCTTTAACGGATGATGGGGTTGTTATTCTGGATGATTCTGAACGCGAATTTTATAACCCAGGGATTGAATTTTTAAAGGCCCAGGGTTTTAAGCAGATCGCTTTCAGCGGTATTTCTCCCGGCTTATTTTACCGGAAAACCACTTCGGTTTTTTATAAAAGTCATAACTGTCTCGGGATATAAGATATAGATCATGGCCGCAAACAATAACAGCATGCACAAAGGTATTCAGTCGGCTTATGATCAGTTTTATCAGAACCATAATGAGCAGTGGCGTTTGCTGGGAGCCAGGTATAAGGCGCAAAATATTGCGGAGCTTTGCCGGGATCATCAGTTCCAGAAAGTGCTCGAAGTGGGCGCCGGAGATGGAAGTATCCTTCAATATCTGGACGAAATGGATTTTGCGCCCGAATTGGATGCCTTGGAAATAGCTCCCAGTGGAGTAGAACTTATCCGTTCTAAAAACCTTAAGCATCTTCGCTCTGTTCAAACTTTTGATGGATATCAGATTCCATTTGCCGATGGAGAGTTTGATCTGGTTATTTTATCGCATGTGTTGGAACATGTAGAGTTTGAGCGGATGTTGTTACGTGAGTTGAAACGGGTTTCCAAATTTCAGATTATCGAAGTGCCTCGTGATTATCGTTACGGAGTGGACCAGCGGATAAAACATTTTCTGGCTTACGGACATATTAATATGTACACGCCCACTTCGCTGCGGTTTTTGCTGCAATCAGAGGGGTTTGAAATTATCAGAGATAAACTAAGCCTGATCAGGCCGGAGCTGAGCAAATTCAATATCTTTGTGAACCAGAAAAAAAGAAAGAATTATTTAATCTCCCTAAAGATCGATCTGGAATACCATTTCAAGAAAATCTTAGGAAGCGTCTTCGGTAAAAAGAGCAGAGAACGTTTGGCCAATGCTTATACGGTTTTAACTCGAAAGACAGAGGATCTGCATATCTTTTAATCATGCAAAATATTGCCCCCATAGCGCTGTTTGTTTATAACCGTCCTGAGCATACACGTCGCACCCTGAAGTTTTTACAGCAAAATACCCTGGCCGATGAATCGCGACTTTTTATATTTTCTGATGGACCGGCTACCAGCCGCGACGAGGAAAAAGTGCTGGAAGTTAGAGAAGTGATCAAAGATATTGAAGGGTTCAAAAGCGTTTCAGTTATCGAGCGACCGCAAAACAAGGGCTTGGCCAATTCCATTATAGAGGGAGTGAGTCAGTTGGTTCAGGAATACGGAAAAGTTATAGTTTTTGAAGACGATTTGATCTCTTCTCAATTTACGCTTCAGTATTTTAACGATGCGCTTTGCCGCTATGAGCAGGAAGAAAAAGTTATGCATATTGGCGCTTATATGTATCCTTTAAGCGGTGCTGCAGATTTGCCGGATACGTTTTTTTTCCGGGCAGCCACCAGTTGGGGCTGGGCAACCTGGCAAAGAGCCTGGAAGAACTTTGAACCCGATATCGATAAATTGTTAAGCCAGTTTGATGCCCAAAAGATCCGGGGTTTTTCTATTGAAGGCAGCATGAACTTTTGGAAACAGATGCAAGAATTTAAAGCCGGAAAAAACAATTCATGGGCTATTCGCTGGTATGCTTCCATTTTTCTAAAAGGCGGCTTAACGCTTAATCCTTCCTTGTCTTTAATTAACAATATCGGGCATGATGGCAGCGGAGTGCATTCCGGCTTGAATGATATTTACAAGGTAATGATCAATCATCAGCCCATTAATTGTTTTCCTGATCTGATTGAAGAAAATAAAGCGGCTTACCAGGCTATCAAACAGTTTCTGAAAAACCGTAAAGGAAGTTTGTGGCAGCGTCTGATACGGTATGGCCGCCAGAGGCTGAGTAAAAAGTAAGAAATTGCTTGGTCGGGAGGCTAAAAAGACCAATTAAACATTTTTAGAAAAGCAAGATTCTTAATTCTTCGCTACCGCTAGTCCCGCTTTCCGTTCCAAATCCTCATTTCGCGGTAGGTTTCATCCCTTAATTCAAGGCTTTAACACCGCTCCATTCCGGGTTTTCCACTTTAATCGGGTTTATTTGGGGAAGGTCATATTTATAAATTAGGATTTTTTTAAGATGACAAGTTTCTTGATGCTCATTCAAGGTTTCGATTTAACCTTAGTAGATTCAGAATAATCAGTTAACAAACCTTATTTCCTTGTTTGTGATATTTTCACTGCACAGCTTTGCGCCTATTATTAGTGGCGCACTCATAAAATACTGAAAATTAATCCAGGCTTATTCCCTTGCACTGCCGTCCTGCCGAATTTATTTCGGCATCTCTCAGGGTAGTGCAATAAAGGCCGCATGTGCGAATTGAATTTTTCTACCACTGATAGATCCTGAAATGAATTCAGGACGACGAACGATGAAAGCTTCTGCTACAGTAGCTTGTTAGAATGAACATGTGTATGAGAAATTCGTTCGCTCCATGGTTCTACAAGCTCACCATCACGCTCGAAAGAGGACTATGGCAAAGTATGAGCTAAGATCAAAGGTTTGAACTTGGGATAGCACTATCTCTTCGTCACAACGCTGAGCTTGTCGAAGCGTGTACGCTAAAACTGTCTACACCTTCTTGGCCTCCAGAACAATATAAGGCGATAGCCATTTAGATTCTACCGGGATAATTTTGGTAGCTATTTTACCCATGTACCAGATGGTTTTTACAAAAGCCTTTATTAGAATTGATTTTTCGTTTTTGTTTTCCAACCAGACACTAAATCTGCCCCAATAACCAGATTTTACCACTTTTAAGTTTAATTCCTGAAGGATGCCATTTAGCAGTTTCAGGTCCATGCAATCAATATGGTGTTTATGGTAATTACCGCTATCGAAGGTTTTTTGTACCCAACCATTTACGCTTTTAAAATTAGGCAGGGTAATAAACAAGGTTCCGCCGGGTTTTAAATAAGCCAAATGCCGGGAAATAACGTCCCGGGTATCTCTGAAATGCTCTATCAATCCGCATGAAAGCACCAGATCGTATTGTTTTTGGGGCTCGTATTTAAATAGATCGGCTTCAATTACCTGGATATCCTGCTCGGTCAGTTGGTTTTTAGCTAGTACTTTCTGCAGAATGCCTGGGTGAATAAAATAATCAAGCAGGGTACTGTCTACACCCAGGTGTTTTTTCAGAAAAATGGCATAATATCCGGGGAAACCACCCAGTTCAATAGCTGTTTTTATTCCATTTTGCTTCACTATTTGTTCCAGTTGCTGATGAAACAGGTAATTGGCGGGAATAGTAATGGCTAAATCGGGTTTAGATTCCCAGTAGCTGGTCCAAAAAAAGCGGTCGGTGAGTTGATTTTTCATTCTTTGTAACAAAGAAAATAAAAAGATTGAAAAAACATAGACCCAATTGCCTGCTTGACTCCAAAAAATCAATTTTCAGGATATTTTCTTTAAAAAGTCCTGATACGCTGCAATTGCTTTTCGTGATGTTGGGTATGGATTTGGATAAACCGGAACCATTGGCGGGCATTTAAAAAGCCTAAGCGGGGATGCTTGATTTTTTGATTTTGCGGACTATGTTCAAGCTGAGTTAGTATTTGAGGAAGACGAGTTTTGAACTTATCCATCAATTTACCGGCTTGTTCTTTGCTGATTTTAGTAACCATGGCCTCAATGCGCTCAGGTGCTTTGATTTTACCAGGTGGAAAACGACCAAAGAATAAAATTGCACGAGCCTGCCATAACGTTCTGCCGGCATTAGGATCGCCCTTACCGGTTATACATCTTTCGGCAGCAATTAAAGAGCCCAAATTAGATTGGAAAATATGTGAAAACACTTCAGAATAAGACCATCCGCCATTTTCCGGACTTTGCTGAAATTCTTCTTCGCTTACTAAATTAAGGAGTCTGGTATATTCATCCAGAGATTTTAGCAAAAGTTTTTGTTGGCGGGCAAGACTCATAACAGTTGCATTAGCTGACTTAATTCATAGATTTCGTGTTCCACATCCTCCGGTTTTTCTTTCCTCTCGGGATTAAAATAGATGGCTTTTATACCAAAATTTTGCGCTCCGCGGATATCGGCCTCAATACTGTCGCCAATCATCAGACTTTCGGCAATGGTGGCACCGGCTCCATTCAGGGCAAAGTCAAAAATTCCCGGATCAGGTTTGTTGATGCCCACACATTCAGAAATCACGATAGTTCCAAAATATTTGGCCAAATCGGTATTGCTTACTTTCATCTCTGTGGCTTCTTGAAAGCCATTTGAAATAAGGTGTAATTGATATTTTTCAGAGAGATAACTCAGGGTTTCATGTGCCTGGGGGAACAAATTGGTTTTGGTAGGGCAAATCCGCACATAATCATCTTCAAAATTTTGTGGAATGCGATTAGGTAAAACTCCCAGATCCATAAATGTTTTTGGAAAACGAGTATCTCTCAGCACCTGTTTAGATATTTTTCCTATATGGTAATCGGCCCAAAGTTGATGATTGTTGCGGGTATAAACTTCAATGAAAACATCGGGTGAGTGTAATCCCAGATCTTTTAAAAGATAGGCATGATAAAGCTCATGCAGGGTTTCTTCGGCATTCTTATCAAAATCCCAGATGGTATGATCCAGGTCGAAAAAAATATGTTTTAACGGCATAATCTAAATATACGGGTCTGAGCAAAGGTGCAAGATTTTCAGGAAGAAAAGGACACTTGATTGTAAAAGAAGAAAGACGAATTGGATTAATAGCACTAAACTCTAACCCCTAAACTCTACCAAAATCAACTCCTTCACGAATTAAACGAATCGCACCCAACGAAAGACGACGGACGACAAACGATGGACAACCCCGCTATTCTTTAGATCCATAAGCCAGGTCGCCGGCATCGCCTAAACCGGGTACAATATAGGCTTTGGTGGTCATTTCTTCATCTATGGCGCCTAACCATAGTTTGGCCTTGGGTAGATTAGCCCGAACGTGCTCCACGCCTTCGGTACTGGCAATGATGGAAACTATATGCAGTTCTTTGATCTGATATTTGTTAAGCAGTTCCCTGCAGCATAATACCATGCTTTTACCGGTGGCCAGCATGGGATCGGATACAATGACGATTTTATTATTCAGTGAAGGGGTGGAAATGTATTCTACCTCGATCTCAAAATTTCCGCCTTTGGTAACTTTACGGTAGGCAGAAATAAAAGCAGAGTCAGAGCGGTCAAAAAAGTTTAGCAAGCCATGGTGTAAAGGTAGTCCGGCTCTTAAAATGGTAGCCAAAATGGGCAGTTCTTTCATCACCGGAACAGTAGCTGTACCCAGCGAGGTTTCAAACTCGGTATCGGTGTATTGCATTTGTTTACTGATCTCGTAGGCAAAAATTTCGCCCAGGCGTTCCATATTTCGCCTAAAACGCATACTGTCTTGTTGAATTTGTGCGTCACGCAATTCGGCCAGGAAATGGCAACCAATAGAAGGGTTTTCGCTTAGTAAAAAAATCATCCTTTATCTGCTTTAGGAAAAACAATAAGCCGAAGATACCAAAATGTTTAAAAACCACATTTGCATTACGCTCAGGGTTTTGAATTTGTTTGTTGATTTTTTCGTCATTCGTCTATCGTTGTGATAGGATTCGTGGGAATTTGACTAATTCATGCAATTTGTATCTCTCATTCATTCGTACAATTTGTCTCTCTTATCTATTTCTTATCTTTGATACTTCATGGAATTTAAACTAACATCTGAGTATCAGCCTACCGGAGATCAACCGCAAGCCATCCAGCAACTGGTTGAAGGCGTTAATAATAACGAACATTATCAAACGCTGTTGGGGGTTACCGGTTCTGGGAAAACGTTTACCGTAGCCAATGTGATCCAGCAAACCCAGAAACCTACGTTGATATTAAGCCATAATAAGACTCTTGCAGCCCAATTATATGGCGAGTTTAAGCAGTTTTTCCCCGAAAACTCAGTTAATTACTTTGTTTCCTATTACGATTATTATCAGCCGGAAGCGTATATATCTACCACCAATACCTATATCGAAAAAGATCTTCAGATTAATGAAGAGATAGAAAAGTTGCGATTGCGCACCACCTCAGCCCTGATGTCTGGGCGCAGGGATATTATTGTGGTTTCCTCCATTTCCTGCATTTATGGTATGGGTAACCCGGAAGATTTTTCTAATTCTATTTTCCGTTTTGCGGTAGGAACCAAAATTAGTCGCAATGCATTTCTGCACCGTTTGGTAGAAATTCTATATTCACGCACTACGGCCGATTTTAGGCGGGGAACTTTCCGGGTAAAAGGAGATACGGTAGATATTTACCCGGCTTATATGGATTTTGCTTATCGGGTTTCTTTTTTTGGAGATGATATTGAAGAGCTGGCTTCCATTGATCCGGCTACAGGGAAAACCATTGAAAAAATGACACACTTGGCCCTTTTTCCGGCCAACCTGTTCATAACTCCTAAAGACCGCTTTACGGAATCTATTTGGGCTATTCAGGAAGAGCTGGAAGTGCGAAAGCAGCAATTTGCTGATGAAAAACGGCTTTTGGAAGCCAAACGTTTAGAAGAACGGGTGAATTATGATTTGGAAATGATCCGGGAATTGGGCTATTGCAGCGGCATTGAAAATTATTCCCGTTTTTTTGACGGACGTAAGCCCGGCATGCGCCCTTTCTGTTTGTTGGACTATTTTCCGGATGATTATTTGATGGTGATTGATGAAAGCCATGTGACGGTGCCTCAGATTCGGGCCATGTATGGCGGCGACCGCTCCCGCAAAATGTCGCTAGTAGATTTTGGTTTTCGTTTGCCTGCCGCTTTGGATAACCGGCCTTTAAATTTCAATGAATTTGAAAATATGGCGCCCCAAACCATTTATGTAAGCGCCACCCCTAGTGATTATGAGCTGGAGAAAACTGAAGGTGTGTTTGTAGAACAGGTAATCCGGCCAACCGGATTATTGGATCCAACCATTGAAATTAGGCCGGTGGTTAACCAGGTAGATGATTTGCTGGACGAAGTGGATAAAGTTGTGAAACAAGGCGACCGGGTGCTGGTAACCACGCTGACCAAACGCATGTCTGAAGAGCTAACCAAATACATGGACCGTTTGGGTATTAAGGTACGATATATTCACTCGGAAGTAAAAACCCTTGAAAGGGTTGAAATCTTACGCGGCTTACGTTTGGGCGAGTTTGATGTGTTAGTAGGTATTAACTTGCTGCGGGAAGGTTTGGATTTGCCCGAAGTATCGTTGGTAGCCATTTTGGATGCCGATAAAGAAGGATTCCTGCGTTCAGAAAAATCATTGATACAAACCATTGGCCGGGCCGCCCGAAATGACCGGGGCCGGGTAATTATGTATGCCGATAATATAACTCGTAGCATGCAGGTTACTATTGATGAAACTAACCGTCGCCGGGAAAAACAGATGGCCTATAATTTGGAGCATGGAATTGTTCCACAAACTGTTGGCAAATCGCGGGAGGCTATTATAGAGCAGACTTCGGTGATGGATTTTAAAGGCGGTGTTCAGAAAGCTTATGTAGAGAAAGAGATGACCGATACGTTGGCCGCCGATCCAATTGTGCAATATATGACCAAACCGGAACTGCAAAAATCTATTGATAAAACCAGAAAAGAAATGCAGGCTGCCGCCAAAGAAATGGACTTTTTACAGGCCGCCAAACTTCGGGATGAGATGTTTGCTCTGGAAAAAGTTATGCAGGAACGTTTTTCCTGATATTTTTGCACTCAAATTTACCACACGTGGACTATCAATACAGAAAAAATATCTATCCGGGTTTAGAAGTTGATATCATTTTAAAGAAAGATCAACGCTCTGGCGCCAGAACCCGCGGTATTGTACAGGCTTTGTTAACCAGTGCCGCTTTTCATTCCCGTGGGATAAAAGTGAGGCTGGAGGATGGCCAGGTTGGGCGGGTGATAGAAATAGTGGAGGAGGAGTAAGATTTCCCTACAGATCTCGCTTAATTTTCATCTTTTCTCTCGTCAAGATGCGGAGACGTAAAGAGCTGAGTTCTAAAATTGGCGGTTTGCGGGACATTTACAGGTATTGTTCAACATTAGGAGATGCCGATGATCAGATGCCAGGGGCATCCAATGTTTATAGCCTTTAGATGTGAATGTTTTTGTACGACCCCGCAGGGGTCGTAGATTTCGGATCTGTTTATTTCTTCAAACCTTGTATCCCTCTGGGATGTAAAAACTTGGCGGCTTTGCAATCTGTTCCTTTGCTAAGGAAATGATTCTGCCGCAAACTTCGCAGATTTCCGCTGATCTGCACGCAGATTATAGTAGATGTTTCTGCGTTCTTTTCTGCGCCTATCTGCGTCATCTGTGGGAAAACTGTGGTTGTAAAGAACTTGCCCTCTGATCTCGTAAATTTTTGCAAAACTCTCCGTAAATTTTTTTAGCAGTTATTTTCTGTATTCATCTGTGCCATCTGTGGAGAAAATCTCTGGCGGCAGAAATGCGGCATAAACCTCATGAAATTGTAACGATTTACCTTAATCAAACATTTGCCTAAAATTATCGTCTATATTTGTACCGAATTTTTATTCTCATGGGATTATTAAAATTTCTATTTATAACAATTTGTGTGCTGTGGCTCATTAAAGTAATAGCCCGCATAGTATTGCCTATGTTGTTTCAAAGTATGGTTAATAAAGCTCAGCAGCAGGCAAACCGTCAATATCAGCAAAGCCGTCAACCACGCCCCGATGGCCGCATTCGCGTAGATTACATCCCGCCCCGCGAAAAAAACGAGAAAATAGACAAACTTGGCGATTTTGTTGAATACGAGGAGCTGAAGTAAAAGCCACCCCGCCCTTCGGGCACCCTTCCAATGAGGGGAATTTGTTTCCTGCTATGGGCAGAAGCCTGCGATTAACGAAGGGGCAAACAGAAAAGGGAACCAACAAGTTTCGGTTTTTCTATTTAAACCCGATTGAGTGAAAAACCCGGAATGAAGCTGAGGTGCAATAAACTTAATGCTTTAATAACACGCTGCACCGTCACGCTGAGCTTGTCGAAGCGTGAATGCAAGGAAAACCGG
>DASQIU010000043.1:0-6061 GCA_035631395.1 Daejeonella sp.
AGGCGTGGTGGGCGCCAGTATCAAATTGATCTCGCCCAAAGACAGCTTGGTTACTGCAAGTAACGTCAACGGAGCCTTTTCTTTCAAAAATGTAAAATCCTCTACCTTTACTATTACTATAACCACTCTGGGTTTTGAATCCGTAAACCGCCGCTTTTTATATAATGAAGGAACCACGGCGCTGCATTTGGATCCCATTGTTATGAGAGCTCAAAGCAAAATGCTGAATGAGATCGTTATTTCGGGAACTCCAACAGTAACCATTAAAGAAGATACAGTAGAATACCGGGCATCAGATTATAAACTGCGTGAAAATGCTTTAGCCGAAGATCTGTTAAAAAAACTACCTGGCGTGGAAGTAGATAAAGATGGAAACGTAACTGCCCAAGGCAAATCCGTTACCAAGGTGCGGGTAAATGGTAAAGACTTTTTTGGAGGCGATTTAAAAGCAGCTACCCAAAATTTACCTGCCGATATTATCGATAAAATCCAGCTTGTAGATGATTATGGTGATCAGGCTAATTTAACCGGCGTTAAAAATGGTGATCCGGATAAAATATTAAACATTCAGATCAGACCGGATAAAAACAAAGGTTTTATGAGCCGGGGAACCCTGGGCGGTGGTAACAAAGAACGCTACCAGGCTAACTTAAATGTTAATACGTTTAATAATACTCAGCAAATATCTTTCCTGGGGAATTTAAATAATACCAACAGCAACCTTTTTAACTTTGGTGGTGGCGGTGGCATGCGTGTTATGGTTGGCGGTGGCGGCGGAGGCCGTATGGGCGGCGGCGGTTTCTCCAGCGGCGGATCAGATGGTATTACTCTGGTGGGCTCTATGGGCTTAAACTACCGCGACGAATGGGGCAAAAAAGTATCCTCTTATGGAAGCTATAGCTTTTCACATCGTGATAACAACCTAACCAGCAATCAACTACAGCAAAACAACTTCCAGAATACGTTGATTTCAAACGATCAGAACAACGTGAACAATACCTTAAGCACTAACCATCGCTTAAACTGGAACCTGGAATATCGTCCGGATAGCCTGAACTATATTAAATTTTCTCCTACGTTTAATTATTCGCAAAGCAATTCTAACGGAATTTCTAATTATATTCAGAACAGTAACTCTGTATTGAGTTCTCAAGGTTTAAATGCAAATGGTTCAGACTCTAAATCACCTTCTCTGGGTGCCAACTTATTACTGAACCATCGCTTCGCTAAACGCGGGCGTAACGCTTCGTTAAACTTATCGGTAAACAATTCCAATTCCAGCCGCAACGATGACCAGTTGAGCGATTATACCAATTATACCGTCAATGGAAATACCGATGTATATCGTCATCAGCAAATGGACATCAGCAACCAGAGCCTGAATACCGGTGCCAATTTCACCTATAATGAACCTTTGAGCAGAACCTCTAACCTGGAGTTGAATTATAACTTTAACTATACCAAATACAATAACGACCGGGAAACTTTCGACCTGAATCAGCAAGGTACCGTAAGCCGCAATGATTTGTTGAGCAAAAACTACGATTACTACTTTATGACCAACCGTTTGGGCGTAAACTACCGGGTTAATCAGAAAAAGTATAATTATACTTTAGGGTTAAGCGTACAACCTACTTTACTGGAAGGCAATACATTGATTGCCAACACACTTACTTCGAACCGCAACAAAGGCTTGAATTTTATTCCAGTAGCCCGATATTCATACAATTTTTCCAGAACCCGTTCATTTAATGCCAGCTATTTTGGCAGAAGCAATGAGCCTAGCTATACCCAATTGCAGCCTACACCGGATATTTCTAATCCGCAATACCCGGTTTATGGTAACCCGAACTTAGGCGCCGAATTTAACCACATGGTTAATGTACGCTACAACAACTTCGATTTTAACAGCGGAAACGTTGTGTTTACCAGCCTTTCGGCATCGTATACAGAAAATCGTATTGTTTCTAATATTATCCGCCGCCAGGATCCGGCAGTTGGTTTAGTGCAAGAAACCCATTACCTAAATACTGATGGCTTCTATACCGTAAACGGGTTTTATAATTTCTCCAAACCTTTTGACGAGAAAAAATACGTGTTCTCTTTAAATGGATCGGCTAATTACAACAACAACGTATCGTTTAGCGATAGCCAAAAAAACATTGGCAAGAACTGGATTTTATCTCAAGGTTTTAATGTACAGATAAACCCCGCTAAATGGCTGGAAGTAAATCCGGGAGCATCTTACAGCTATAACAAAAACACCAATAGCCTGGTAAGCAATACCAACACGCAGGTTTCATCATGGGGTTTAAACATGAACAGCAAAACCTATTTGTTTAACACCTGGTTGGTGGGTATAGATTTCAGCAAAATCTTTAACAAGGGTTACAGCAGCAATTTGGCCACCGACCCATTCATCATGAATACATACCTTGAAAAGCAGTTTTTCAAAGGCAAAACCGGCAGCTTGCGTTTACAGGCCTACGATTTGTTTGACCAAAACACCAGCGTATCTCGTAACGTGACGGCCAACTCGATCATCGATAGCCGCAGCAACCGTTTATCCAGATATTTTATGCTGAGCTTTACCATGCGCCTGCAAAAGTTTAACGGCCAGGCCAACAATATGCCTATGCAACAAGGCCCTGGCCAAAGAATGGAATATAGAAGAGAGGGAGGGGGATCTATGAACTTCCATTAATAGAAACGTCCTAATTGACAGATTTTTAAAATGCTGAAGAGGCGGGGGAATTTCTCCCGCCTTTTTTTGTTGGATTACTGGGACGGAATTTTTATGATTTTACTAATTTAAAGCAATCTCCTTCTTTGTTTGGATTCTAAATTCTTCAGGGCTAAGCTTTGTCATTTTTTTGAAGAAGCGGCTAAAATAGGAGGAATCCTGAAAACCAAGACTGAAAGATATTTCCTTAATGCTTTTTTTACCAATAAACAATAAGTGCTTTGCTTCAATTAACAGCCTTTCTTGCAATATCTGGTTAATTGTTTTACCTATTTTTTGTTTTAATATCTGATTCAGCCGTTTGTCAGAAAGGCTTAACTTTTCGGCATAAAAACCTACCTTCTTTTCTGTAATATAATGACTTTCCAGAAGTAATAAGAAATGATAGATTCGCTTTTCATTTAAATCGGGGCTAATAAGTTGCTGTTTAGAACTACCCATTAATTTTAAAAGGAAAGCTTTTAAAAGCGTTCTAAGCAATAATAGGTTATCTGAATTTTGTGAATATTCCTCTTTAATTATATTAAAAATAGAAGTGAGTGATTCGGAGCTTTCTTCATCAATAAAAATCGTACTGAAATCTCCCTGCCCGCTGAATAAATTAAAAACATTCAAGGAGAATTCTTTTGCTTCATATATTAATAGGTCTTTATTGAAAGCAATGAGGATTCCGTTTTTTCCTGTCTTTTTAAACTGGTAATTTCTGAAGGGTGGAACAAGGTACATCCAATCTCCCTTGATCTTCATTTTATCTTTATCAACAAAGTGCAAAGGTCTTTCATCCTTCACCCAATAAATCTCAAAATATAAATTTCGATCAGGGTTTTCCAAAAAAGTACTATCTAATTGCTGAAAAGTACTGATGTAAAAATAGCTTTTATTTAAATTTAATTGAGTTGTCATTTTCTGAATATGCCAACAGCATGTTTAAAGGTACAGAAAAAACACTATAAGAATTTGAGAGCTTCCAGCCTCTTTTCTCTTAACATAAATAAGTACTCACGAGTTTCTCTTTAGTCCTATCAACCATCCTTATAGTCCTATCTGAAAAAATAACTGCTGGTTATATTTGTTAAGCTTGTATGAGAGACACATAAGCTTGAATTTTTAACATTAAAAAACATAGGTATGGATATCATTAAAGATGCTCCTATAAATGGAGTACAAAACCTATTTGAGTTTCCACAACTTAAAGGCAAGATTTTACCTCAGGATAATTTTATAGGTGGAAAATTTGTAGCACCAGTAAAAGGTGAATATTTTAATAACCTTTCTCCAGTTAATGGAAAAGTATTTTCCAGAGCCGCAAAATCTACCCAAGAGGATATTGATTTGGCGTTAGATGCAGCGCACGAAGCCGCCAAAACTTGGGGTAAAACCTCGGCAACGGTTAGAAGCAATACTTTGTTGAAGGTGGCCCAGGTAATTGAAGACAATTTAGAATATTTAGCCACCATTGAAACTATTGACAACGGAAAAGCTATCAGGGAAACCCTAAATGCCGATTTGCCTTTAGTTGTAGATCATTTCCGATACTTTGCCGGAGTAATACGTGCAGAAGAAGGAAGTATTTCTGAACTTGACGAACACACGGTCAGTATTGTATTACATGAGCCAATAGGCGTTGTAGGGCAAATTATTCCATGGAATTTCCCATTATTAATGGCTGCATGGAAAATTGCCCCGGCATTAGCGGCTGGTAACTGTATTGTTTTGAAGCCGGCAGAACAAACACCCACCAGTATTTTAGTTTTAATGGAGCTTCTGCAAGATGTATTGCCTGCAGGGGTATTAAACATCGTGAACGGTTTTGGAGCAGAGGTGGGTAAAGCATTGGCTACCTCGCCAAAAATTGGCAAAATTGCTTTCACCGGTTCTACCTCCACAGGGCGGGCAATTATGCAATATGCTTCTGAAAATGTCATTCCTTCCACTATGGAACTCGGCGGAAAGTCTCCAAATATTTTCTTCCCGTCCGTGATGGATGCCGATGACGAGTTCCTGGATAAGGCGATTGAAGGTGCGGTATTTTTTGCCCTGAACCAAGGAGAAATCTGTACAGCGCCAACCCGGATTTTGGTTCATGAAAGTATAGCCGATAAATTTATCGAACGAGTTGTAGAGCGTATAAAAGCTATAAAATATGGAAACCCCCTTGACCCAGAAACTATGATCGGTGCTCAGGTTTCTGAAGCTCAATATGAAAGAATATTGAAGTATATTGAAATCGGAAAAAATGAAGGGGCCGAAGTATTAGCGGGCGGGGCCGTCCAAAAGCACGAAGGAGAAACTGAAAATGGTTATTACATTCAGCCTACAATTTTAAAGGGAAATAACAAGATGCGTGTTTTCCAGGAAGAAATATTTGGACCTGTAGTTTCTCTCACAACCTTTAAAACAACAGAAGAAGCTATTGAGATTGCAAATGATACCATCTATGGTTTAGGAGCTGGCGTGTGGACGCGTGATGCGCATGAAATATACCAGGTACCACGTGCCATACAGGCTGGTCGTGTTTGGGTAAATCAGTATCATTCCTATCCTGCACATGCGCCGTTTGGTGGTTATAAACAATCAGGTTATGGTAGGGAAAACCATAAAATGATGTTGGATCATTACCGTCAAACAAAGAACATGCTGATTTCTTATGACAAGAAAAAGCAAGGGTTCTTTTAATTTATTTAAGTGTATTTACACTGGCTCAATGATGTAAATCCCTCTGACTAACCTTGCGGGGATTTTACAAATTCAAGAGTAATGAGAGAGGCCGCAAGAACGGCCTCTTTTTTTATATCATATTGGAAGCTAGGGTGGTTTTATCAAATTAGCAGATTGAAAACCAATAGAAATAAGTTCATACTCCTGCATATCGCTTATTTCCAGTAAGTGTATCTCGTAATGTGACGACTAACTCAATTATCGAGCCGCAGCAACCCTTTATCCAGATATTTTATGCTGAGCTTTACCATGCGCCTGCAAAAATTTAACGGCCAAAGCAATATGCCTATGCAACAAGGGCCGGGACAAAGGATAGAGTACCGAGGCGGACGTGAGGGTTCTTTTAACTTTAATTGATCTTAAGAGCAGAGAAATAAAAAAGCGGGAGAAAATCTCCCGCTTTTTTTACTGGATTTTACTGTAGAATTGTTGGTCCACAAATCTAATTATAAACTTGCAGAGAGTGTAAAATAAACTGTGTCAAAAAGAAAGACTTACTTTTAGCACAGTTTATATATGAATAATGAAAACGGACTCGATTACGAGTTAATGAAACAGAAAGCCCTTGAGCAACTCCGCACGGGCAAATCACTTTATGGT
>DASQIU010000044.1:0-14054 GCA_035631395.1 Daejeonella sp.
GTCGGTCGACCCCAACGCAGGTCGACCAAAAACCGAGTTCGTCAAATTAGGTTAAACCAACAGATTAATCCTTAATACCATTACCTCAACCGATCATCCTCCCAACTGCCCGGGTTATTCATAATATATTCAGCAATCCGATGATAGGACCTTTCATTTCGGATGATATGTTCGAAATAATCGCGTTGCCAAAACTTATCCTTAAACCTGGTCCAACCGCAGTTCTTCACCCCTTGGATATAGCTATTGGTTGTCATGATTTTAAACCATTGCATCACTACCTGGATTCCCACCGGAGGAGGGCAGATTGGAGGCGAGCGGTATTGGTTGGCAGCAATTGGATTGGCTTGTAGGTCGGCTCCGGCGGAGTCTATTCTTTCTTGGTTAGCAGTAGAAGGGTCGACACGTAGGTCGACCCCAACCAAGTCACCCCCAACAAGGTCGAACCCAATCAAATCGTTCTCAACCAAATCGTTCTCAACGGAATCCTTTCCAGGTAGCCTTTCCCCAATAATTTCAATAATGCAATGAAAATGATTGGGCATAACCACCATTTCATGGCATCGAATATTTTGAAATTTGTGAGGCAACTCGTTATACCATTGCTGCACCATATTCCCGGCCTCATTCAAAATCATTTGATGATCCTCAATTTTGCCCAATAAACACTCCCTATTCTGGCAACAAAGAGTTAGGAAATACAATCCTGGTTGTGAGTAGTCGTATCCTTTTAAACGGATAGACCTACGATGATAAATATTCGGATTAAAGGGCATTTCCAAGAAAATTAATTCTCCTATAAACGCCTCCAGAAGTACTTTGTTGGGGCGAATCTACGTATTCGCCCCTTTAAGATAACAACCCTGGTTTCAAGACGAACCTATGTCGGGGCGAATCTACGTATTCGCCCTTATTCCTACGTATTCGCCCTGCAATAAAATAAAAAAGGGTCGACACATAGGTCGACCCCAACAACGTAATTTTATATCAAGTTAATTCAGTAAAATTATCAGAGTCGATACGTAGATCGACCCAACGCAGGTCAACCGCAACAAAGTCGCCCCACCCCCAATAAACCCTAACTCAACGGCACCATATCTGCCCCCAAAGCCTCATAAACAGGCTGGAAAGTTTCGGCGCTGCTGATAGCCATATCCATCTCAAATTGTTGCGGATAAGGTGCTTTGGTCAGACTTCCTGCCTTGATATAAGGATAAGTTTCCGCGTAGGTCTGGATCATTCTAGGGCCGATACGGCGGGAAATCAGAGCCCGATGTAATTCAGCTGGTTTCTTTAAACCGGCAGCACCAATTAAGTGAATGGCACTATGTACCGTATTTTTATGGAAATTATATACCCTAACCCGTTTATCTTCAACCACCAAACCTTTTACCAGATGCGGATCCTGGGTAGCCACCCCGGTTGGACAGGTGTTTTTATTACATTCCAAGGCCTGGATACAACCCAGGGCAAACATCATTCCGCGGGCCACATTACACATATCAGCGCCTAAAGCAATGTGCTTCACCAGATCAAATCCGGAAGCTATTTTACCCGATGCAATAATTTTAATGTGTTTCTTCAGGTCAAATCCTACAAGTGTGTCATATACAAAGGCCAAAGCATCCCGTAAAGGCATACCAACGGCATCAGAAAACTCCTGCGGTGAAGCTCCGGTACCACCTTCTCCCCCATCTACGGTAATAAAATCGGGGTAAATGCCGGTTTCTTTCATGGCTTTACAAATGGCAATAAACTCTGATTTATTACCCACGCATAATTTAAAGCCAATAGGCTTGCCTTCAGAAAGTCTGCGCAACTGCTGAATAAAATGCACCAGCTCTAAAGGCGTAGAGAAAGCCGAATGCGAAGGCGGAGAGATCACGTCTTTACCCATTTCCACCAAACGGATACGGGCCACTTCGGCAGTTACTTTCTCGGCCGGCAGCAATCCACCATGACCGGGTTTAGCTCCTTGCGACAGCTTAATCTCAACCATTTTCACCTGTGGCAAAACGGCACGTTCTGCAAAGGCCACCGGATCAAAAGTTCCATCTGGTCTGCGGCAGCTAAAATATCCGGTACCAATTTGCCAGATCAGATCGCCGCCAGGCTGCAAATGATGATCACTTAAACCACCCTCGCCGGTATTATGAGCAAAGCCACCTAATTGTGCGCCGCCATTTAAAGCCAACACCGCATTCATGCTCAGAGAGCCAAAACTCATGGCCGAAATATTATAAATACTGGCCGAATAAGGCTGCAAACAATCCGGTCCGCCTACCAAAACCCGCGGATTCTGATCCAGATCTTTAGGATGATGGGCTGCAATACTATGACTTAACCATTCATATCCGCTCTGGTAAACATCCAGCTGGGTACCAAAAGCCATGGTATCATCTACCTTCTTAGCTCTTTGGTAAACTAACGAGCGGTTTAAGCGACTAAATGGCTTTCCATCGGTATCGCTCTCAATAAAATACTGGTAAATTTTGGGGCGCAGTTCCTCCATAAAAAACCGCAGCCGGCCCAGCACCGGAAAGTTACGCACAATACTGTGCCGGGGCTGAAACATGTCGTAAACGCCCAATAGAACAACTGGACCTAAAATACATAAAGCCCATAACCAGGGCTTTCCTACTAAACTTAAACTAACAATAGAGACTATACTAAATACCGAAAAAGCTATAAATAATTTCCTCATGTCTGATTGAAAATTCTGTCCGGTAAATGTAGAGGATATAAAGTATATTAGTGAAACGAAAAAAAACTTTATATGCTGATAAAAATCTACCCCGAAAACCCCAACGAAAGAAGCATCCAGCAAGTAGTAGATATCTTAAAAAAAGGAGGTTTGATTATTTATCCAACAGATACAGTTTATGGTTTAGGATGCGACATCACCAATCAAAAAGCCATTGAAAAGATCTGCAAGATCCGGGGCATTAATCCCGATAAAGCTCAATTTTCATTCATCTGTTATGACCTGAGCCATATTTCTGAATACATCAAACCCATTGATAATGAAACCTTCCGGGTTTTAAAAAAGGCATTACCCGGACCTTTTACTTTTATTTTTAATGCCAGCAAGCAAGTGCCCAAGCTCTTAAGCTCCAATAAAAAAACCACTGGAATCCGGGTGCCCGATAATTTAATTGCCCGCAGCATTGTTAAAGAATTGGGGAACCCAATTATGTCCACTTCCATCCGGGATGAAGATGAAATTCTGGAATATTCTACCGATCCTGAATTGATCCATGAGAAATATCATGATCTGGTTGATTTGGTAATTGATGGCGGTTATGGCGATAATGAACCCTCTACGGTAATCGATTGTACCACCGGAGACTTCGAGATCATCCGCCAGGGAAAGGGCGTTTTGGAGCAATATGTTTAATTGATTTCTGAGCTTCAAGTCAACATTGTTTTTTTAATGGTTAATTGTTATTCCTGCATGATTGTCCATTATCTAAACTTGATTCTTGTGATTTTTTAGATTAACAAGAGGATTTTTGAGTTTTTTTGAGGAAAAAGTCCCCCCGAATAGCGATTGTAGTCTGGCATTAAAAACTCTGTTTGAAAGCACTTTACAGAAACCCGATTCAATCATAATCAAGTTTAACAGATCAAATCCCTCTTTTTTGGTCTTGAAACCATAAATCCCTTCCAAATATTTTACTATTTTGGCCCACATGGCTAAAAAAATAAATCTACAACCCTTCCGGGATTTTTTCCGTTCCGAGCAAATTGGAGGCGTTATATTAATTTTTTGCGTACTTATTTCTTTACTGGTTGCCAACTCGGCCTGGGGGAAAGGTTTTGAAAGCCTGCTGCAACAACAACTGGGATATGCAGGCGCCAATATCCAGCTGAAATATTCTGTTTCCCTTTGGATAAACGACGGCCTGATGGCGATCTTTTTTCTGCTGGTGGGATTAGAAATTAAACGGGAAATTATCGAAGGCGAGCTCTCCTCGCCCAAAAAAGCAGCCATGCCCATTTTTGCAGCCCTGGGGGGAATGCTGGTGCCAGCAGGAATTTACACGCTTTTTAACTTTAATACAATTACCGGCCATGGCTGGGGAATTCCTATGGCTACCGATATTGCCTTTGCCTTAGGAGTTTTATCCCTGCTGGGCAAAAGAGTGCCCGCATCGTTGAAAGTATTTTTAGCCGCCTTGGCCATTGTAGATGATTTGGGCGCCATTTTAGTAATTGCCATTTTTTATACCAATGAATTGCATTTGGATCAATTACTTTATTCGGCGGGCATTTTGGCTCTTCTAATTTTAATGAATCGCCTGGGCGTTAAAAAGCTGGTGTTTTATATCATCCCCGGACTATTTTTATGGTATTTTATCCATCATTCTGGAATTCACGCCACCATTGCAGGAGTTTTACTGGCCCTCACCATACCAACCAATCCGGTTAAAGAAACCTCTCCTTTAGAAAAACTGGAACATATTATTGTCAGACCGGTCAACTTTTTGATCATGCCAGTATTCGCTTTGGCCAATACCAATATTCGTTTCGAGAGCAAAATGATTGAAGGCCTATACAGCCCCTTAGGTTTGGGTATCATCGTAGGCTTAATGCTGGGTAAACCCATTGGCGTAACCCTTTTTTCCTGGCTATCGGTTCGATTAGGCTTCAGCTCGCTTCCATCCAAAGCTAACTGGAAACATGTTATCGGGCTGGGCATATTAGCCGGTATTGGCTTTACCATGTCCATATTCATTGCTTTATTATCTTTTGAAAATGTAGATTACCAGGTAGAAGCCAAATTTTCCATCCTGGTGGCCTCGATTTCTGCCGGAACACTGGGGTATATTTTCCTAAACTTTTTGAGCAAAAGATCAAAAAGTGCTTAACATGCAATCATAAATATCCAAATCAACAACTAAAACATTTTTAGAAAAGCAATACCACGGCCCTTCGGTTCCGCTAGTCCCGCTTTCCGTTCCAAATCCTCATTCCGCCTCCTAACGTCGGCTTCATTGCGGGTTTTCCACTCAATCGGGTTTAGATCGGTTAGGCCGCTGCCTTAAAATGGGGTTCTGCTTGTTTATTCCCTCATCCGTAAAATTAAATGTTTAGCTGCCTTTAATAGGCCTGCTTTCAATAGATTTTAACAATTAATTGGGTTTTAAGGGGAATGCTTTATTTTAGATGCTCACAATCTCACAGTAAAAAATATATTTAGTTCGATTTCAAAAGTCAATCGCCATTATTTTGACTATCAACAAATTGAACAACTAAAAATATCAGATTAAAATAAAGACCCTTAATTACGAAACGTTTAATATGTATAATTTCAAAAACGACTATTCCGAAGGCGCACATCCTAATATTCTTAACAAACTTATAGAAACTAACCTGGTACAACAGTTGGGCTATGGAGACGACGATTATTCAAATCAGGCAAAAGAATTATTAAAGCAAAAAATAAACAATCCTGAGGCTTCTATTTATTTTGTATCCGGCGGAACACAAACTAATCTGCTGGTTATTTCTACCTTATTGCGAGTGCACGAAGCGGTTATCAGTGCTAAAACAGGCCATATTTTCGCACACGAAACAGGTGCTATAGAAGCAATAGGCCATAGAGTAATTACAGTTGATACCAACGATGGAAAACTAAAACCGGCTGACTTACAAAAGGTGTTACAAGATTATTCTTTAAGACC
Source organism: Daejeonella sp. (assembly GCA_035631395.1). GTDB lineage: Bacteria > Bacteroidota > Bacteroidia > Sphingobacteriales > Sphingobacteriaceae > Daejeonella. The sequence continues at coordinate 5,688 of DASQIU010000044.1, forward strand.
TCATGTAGTAAAACCCAGAATGGTTTATATATCCAACTCAACTGAAATAGGAACCATTTACAGCAAAACCGAATTAGATCAATTATCTGCATTTTGCAGATCACAAAATTTAGTACTGTTTTTAGACGGAGCCAGATTAGGGCATGCCTTAACAGCTGAAAATAATGATCTGAATTTGTCTGACATTGCTCAACTTACAGACGTATTCTATATTGGCGGAACTAAGAATGGAGCACTACTTGGAGAAGCAATTGTTTTTAATAAACCGCATTTAGCTCCGGAGTTTGACTATGTGTTAAAGCAAAAAGGTGCCTTGTTGGCTAAAGGTCGCATATTGGGCATTCAGTTTTTGGAATTATTTAAAGACGATCTGTACTTTGATTTAGCAAGACACGCCAACAAAATGGCCATGAAAATCTCCAAAGCAGTAAAAGAAAATGGCTATTCCTTTTTAACACAGTCTACAACCAACCAGATTTTCCCAATTTTACCCAAAAAGGTTATAGAGAAACTGAAAAAAAAGTATCTATTCTATGAATGGGCGGTTATTGACGAAGAAAGATCTGCAGTACGTATTATAACATCCTGGGTAACGGACGAAAGCAAAGTGGATGAATTTATAAATGATTTAAAGCAATCGTAAAAAAGATGGTGCAATGGCAGGTGAACTGCTTCGCCAAAAGCTTTTTTTAAAATTGAACCGGGCAAAAAATAAACTAACTATGACAAAGGTGCAATGAATCCCAAGGTTGATTTCTTTTTTAATAAAGCCGAAAAATGGCAGGAAGAATTTGAGAATGATTGTTCTTGACTGTGGGTTAACCGAAGAATTGAAATGGGGCTGCCCTTGTTATACGTTCCAGAAAAAGAACATCGTTTTAATACATGGATTTAAAGAGTACTGTGCCTTACTATTCATCAAAGGCGCCTTATTACAGGATACCCATGGTATACTGATCCAGCAAACGGAAAATGTACAGGCGGGGCTCAGCTCTTCCGAATTTGCAATTCGGAAGACGTATCCTAGGATTTGCAATCCGTTTCTCCCCCATCCCAGTTTTATTAGCAGGTTCAAAGAACCAGTGATAAGACTTCGGAATTTCACATTCCGAAGAGCTATTTTTGTTAAAATTTAAGGGCGAAGCGGCTATTTTAGAACTACAATGTACCTTTACGCAGTATAAACATCTACTGCGTTTTACAGCAGAAAATTCAATTTTAAGATGACCGCTTCAACAGACATCATAAAAGAAATTGCAGAACAACTTGATTGTGGCCTAAGGACCTATATGCACAAAACAACGGAAGAACTTCTTTTTGTACCCGACACGGACAATTATCCCGACATGGATTGGGAAGCCTGGGACGAAGATCTGGAACTGTTAGAAAACCACTTTGACGACTATTGGGAAATTGAAAAATGGTCGACTAGGGAGTCATTTGAAATGATGGCCAGCTTTGCAGAACAGCTAACAGAAAACAGACTAAAAAGCCGGCTAATAGAAGCATTAAATAAGAAAAAGCCGTTTAGAGAATTTAAGTTCGTCATCGACCACTCAGACTTCAGGCAACAATGGTTTGACTTCAGAGATAAAAAACAGCAGGTTTTTGTCAAAGAGCAGTTAAACCGTCTCAAGCACCTTGATGAATAAAGGCACATTTTCTGTACCTGGATCCGCTAGCGCACGCTTTTTGTAGAATGGAAAGATTTGATTTCTCCTCGCATAATCTGTGCAATCCATTAATCCGCCTAATCTGTGATTCAAAAAAGGAAACATTTAAAATAACAAGCTGCCGTTATTTCCTGGCTGCCTGCAATAAAATGTACATATAGTTAGTGCCCTGCTAGCGCACGCATGCCGCGTGTGTTTCCAGCTATTAAAAATAGAATCAAATTCATAATTCTAGGCCGCAATGACATTGTAACGAAGCAATTCTCTGCCCTAAGAACCAAACATAAACTTCCAATTCTCTCCTTAGTTTATTTCCACCATCACAAATTAATGCTTAACTGCTGCCTAACGCCACAGCGCATTTTCCACGGCTGGCCTACTCTTAAAACATTTTATGGAAAGAAATATTTTTCAAAAAAACAGATTGTAACTTATTGAAAATAAGTCAATCTTAGTTTACAGAACATTAGCAACTTGAAGACATGGAACAGCTAATGTTTTGATATTACAAAACATGAAAAAAAATCTATCTTAATTTTATGAAACCTAAAAATATATGGGCCAATCTAAGTGTGAAGGATTTAGAACGGACTACCAACTTCTACACTCAAATAGGATTTAAGCCAAACGGGAAATCTAATGAACTAACCAGTTTTTGTGTTGGCCAGCATGATTTTATAATTCACTTCTTTTTAAAGGAAATACTAAAAACCGGCATAAAAGGAGAATTAGCTGACCTGCAACATGGCAATGAAATTATATTTACGCTCTCAGCCGACAGCAAAGACGAAGTTGACCATTGGGAGAATCAGATCAAAAATGCAGGAGGAACAATTATTTCCAGGCCAGAAGAATTTGGGCCCGGATATTATGGTTTTGTTTTTGCTGACCCGGACGGCCATAAATTTAACGTGTTTTATATGTAAGGATTTAATGGCGAGTCGGCATGAGGTAAGATATTTCCCCAATGGAAACCGACGAGCAAGCAAAACGAAACAAAGTATATGAAAGCAGTTATTTATGAAAGATACGGACCTGCAGATGTTTTGATGTTTCAGGACATTAAGAAACCTGTCCCAAAAAACGATGAAGTTTTGATTAAGGTTTATGCAAGCTCTGTTACACCTGCTGATTGGCGAATGAGAAAAGCTGATCCTTTTTTAGCCCGATTATTCAATGGTTTGTTTAGACCTAAAAGAGTAAAAATACTTGGCTTTGAATTGTCGGGTGTGATAGAAGAAGTAGGAAAAGAGGTTCAATCATTCAAAACGGGCGATGCCGTTTTTGCATTTTGTGGGCTCAAGTTTGGTGGATATGCTGAATACCGATGTTTGCGGGAAACAGATATTATGGTTTTAAAACCATCAAATATAACTTTTGATCAAGCTGCTACTGTACCATTGGGTTCATTAACCGCCTTATCGTTTTTACGCAAAGGAAAAATAAACGAAGGTCAAAAAGTATTGATATATGGCGCTTCCGGAAGTATTGGAACCTTTGCCATACAATTAGCCAAATATTTTGGTGCAGAAGTCACAACGGTATGCAGTACTAATAACATTGATTTGGTAAAGTCAATTGGAGCAGATAAAACAGTCGATTACATCAAAGAGGACTTTACTACTCTGGATGAAAAATTCGATATAATTTTCGATGCGGTAGGCAAAATAAAAAAGTCCATCGCCCAAAACCTACTGAAACCAACGGGTCAGTATGTTTCAGTTAATGGACAAGCAAAACCAAGGAAACAGGATTTAGTATTCATTAAAGAATTGATAGAAGCCGGGAAATTAACTACTGTAATAGACCGAACGTATAACTTATCTGAAATTCAAAGCGCTCACCGGTATGTAGAACAATTCCGAAAAAGAGGAAATGTTTCAATTAGAATTGCTCAAAATGAAACATAATTAACTGCCACATGAAACTGCTAATAATATAACTTTTGCTTCTGTGTGGGTACAGATCATTCAACCCGCTTAACTTAACAGATCCCCAAATCAATATATTTGAAAAGCAAAACCCCGGTTCTTCGGTACCGCTAGCCCCGCTTTCCGTTCCAAATCCTCATTCCGCGGCGGCGTTTCTGCAATCATCAGAGTATGGGCAGCGCTTCATTGCGGGTTTTCCACTTTAATCGGGTTTAGATGGGTAAAGCCTGCATATTGTCTGAATTAGGATTTGTAGGATGAAAAGATTGCAGGATTGATTGCCCTCCGTAATCTGTGCAATCCATTAATCCGCCTAATCTGTGATCAAAAAGGGCTGCTATTTCCTAACCACCCGTAACAATTACTTTGCTGCCTGGCAATATGCGCTATGCATATTACTATCGACTTTATTCTTCAACAAAAGAAATATTTTTAACAATTAGTTTTAATCTCTATGAAGTGTTATTTTAGCTTATGCGATTTTAAGAAACACTAAAATTCAAAATATGATTAGATCTTCAATTTTATCAGTTTTAGTTGCGTTGACAGCACTTTTAAGTTCCTGCAATCAGGAAACAAAGGAAACACCTGCACCATTGATCGACTTAAAAACTTTCTTCAAAAACGGAGAAAAAAGCACGTTCCGGATTTCGCCCGACGGAAATTATTTTAGTTATCGTGCAGATTACAAAGGAAAGTCCAACATTTTTATTCAAAAAGTGACCGACAGCATGGCTGTTCGGGTTACCAACGACACCTTACGAAGCATTCCCGGTTATTTTTGGAAAGGCGACCGGATTGTATATGCTCAGGACCTTGGCGGAGATGAAAACTTTCAGCTTTTTTCTGTAAAGGCAGACGGAACGGATTTAAAAGCCTTAACTCCTTTCCCCGGTGTAAGAAGCGATATCATTGATGATTTACTTGACATTAGTGGAAAAGAGAAAGAACTGATTGTACAGATCAACAAAAGAGTAAAAGAATACTTTGACCCCTACCTGTTGAATATAGAAACCGGAGCATTGACCTTGCTTTATAACAACAAAGAAAATTACGACAGTTGGGTTACAGATAACAATGGCGTTATTCGCCTTGCTTCCAAAACGGATGGTGTAAACATCACCTGGAATTATCGTAATTCAGATAAAGATACTTTTACACCACTACTAACCACTTCATTTAAAGACAGTTTCACGCCTGCTTCTTTTGACAAAGACAATAAAAACATTTACGCTCTCAGCAATATCGGTAGAGACAAAGTGGTGTTGGTTGAATATGACCCAAGCACCAAAAAAGATGTAAAAGAATTATATGCCGACAATAAATATGATTTAAGCTCGATCAAATACGACCGGAAAAAGCAAGCCTTAACTTCTGTTTATTGGGAAGCAGAAAAACAGAAAAAACATTTCTTTGACAAAGAGTGGGGCGAGATCCAAAACAGTTTGGATAAAAAGCTTGAAGGCTACCAAACAGATGTGGTCAGTTATGATGATGCCCGAACCAAAGCCATTGTTTGGGCAGAAAATGACCGAGCACCTATCAAATACTACATCTACGATTTCAAAACAAAAGAAACCAAAGAAATTGCCAATCCATATCCCTGGATTGAAGAAAAACACATGAGCCATATAAAACCCATTACCTACAAATCAAGAGACGGTTTAGAAATTCACGGTTATTTAACGCTTCCATTGGGTTTAGAGCCTAAAAATCTGCCGGTTATCATCCACCCTCACGGTGGACCCTGGGCAAGAGACAGCTGGTTTTTTAATCCCGAAGTTCAGTTTTTAGCCAATCGTGGCTATGCCGTATTGCAAATGAATTTTAGAGGAAGTACAGGTTATGGAAAGAAATTCTGGGAAGCCAGTTTCAAACAATGGGGTAAACAAATGCAAGACGACATAACCGACGGCGTAGAATGGCTGAAAAAAGAAGGCATTGCCGATGAAAAACGAATTGCTATTTATGGCGCTAGCTATGGCGGTTACGCAACACTGGCAGGTATCACATTTACACCCAATCTATACGCTGCAGCTGTGGATTATGTGGGCGTAAGTAATTTGTTCACCTTTATGAATACCATTCCACCGTATTGGAAACCCTATTTAGACCAATTTCACCAAATGGTTGGCGACCCTAAAAAAGACAGCTTGTTGTTTGTAGCAGCATCGCCTGCCTTGCACACAGACAAAATTAAAACGCCATTATTCATCGCACAGGGGGCAAATGACCCAAGAGTAAACAAAGCAGAAAGCGACCAAATGGTAGAAGCACTAAAAAAACGTGGGGTAACCGTAGAATATATGGTAAAACATGACGAAGGACATGGCTTTTACAATCAAGATAACCAATATGACTTTTACGGTGCTATGGAAAAATTTTTAGAGCAGCACTTAAAACCGAAAAAATAAAAGCGTACAAGGTGTTGGCTATGTTAGCTTTGACTCTTCCCTAGCGTTTGCGTTTCAACCAATAAAATTGAATCAATCCATATTTGAGCATTGTTTAAATGCTAACAAAAAGGCAATGAAACGGATAACAACAAATTGAAAGTATGACCATTAAATACACTCAACAAATTAGTGTCAATATGAGAGAAATTGTTTTTTTAACTCTCTTTTCGTGCTTCTATTATGCATCGCAAGCGCAGTCTATAAAAGAAAAATCAGCCATTGGGGTTTCAATTTCTGGATTGGGAGACAATACCTCATTCCATTGGACTGCCCTTGCTGGCGGAGGTGATTATTCTGGCAGAGGTTATCATTCTTTTGGAATTACTTACACTCGCTCTTTATCAAATACATTCCATTTAGAAACAGGAGTTGAGTATAGTAAAAACACTTATCATTTCAGCAATCCTTCGCTCGGACCCGGTATTGATGTATCTCACAATGCTTATTTGTCATTAATCGAAATTCCTATAAGTGTTCGATTGAACTTTTGGCAATATTTCTTTTTAAATGGCGGTTTGCTTTTGGATTTCGATATTACCAAAGACAAATATTTAAACAATCAAACAGGAATAGGCGCAATATTGGGAGTTGGCGCAAAGTATGATTTCAAAAAAATACCTATTGGATTATTTGTCAATCCACACCTCAAGTACCGCCCTCTTACTCCCTTCACAAAGGAAAGGTATCACTTACGCACAGCGGAGAGCGGATTTAGAATAGGCGTAGTATATAATTATTAGTATCACTCAATTTGTTCGCGTGTTGAAAAAAATATAAAATAAACGTAGCAAGTGTCTGCTGCTTAACAATTAAAATTATGGCAAGTATCAATCCACACATTAATTTCAACGGCAATGCTGAAGAAGCATTCAATTTTTACAGATCAATATTTGGCGGAGAGTTCGCAAAGATTATACGCTTCAAAGACATAGCAAGTGCTGAATTTCCAGTAGCAGAAAATGAAGCAAATAAAATAATGCACATTGCTTTACCAATCGGCAAAAGTATTTTAATGGCTAATGATGTACCTGAAATACTGGGACGAACAAACGAAAATGAAAACAGAAGCAAAATTGTAATTAGTGCAGAAAGCAAAGAAGAAGCTGACAAATTATTCAATGGACTTTCGGCAGGCGGACAAATTGAAATGCCTATTTCTGACAGCCCCTGGGGTTCCTATTTTGGTATGTTTAGAGACAAATATGGAATTGAATGGATGGTAGATTTTGACTCGAATTATAAGGGAGAAATATAGCCGGAGAAAAACAACGAACGATCCTGACAGACAAGAAAGAAGAATGCGAAAATTATCACTTTTCATAGCGACAAGTTTAGACGGCTACATTGCCAAACCCAATGACGACCTTAGTTTTTTGAGATTGGTAGAAAAAGAAGGGGAAGACTATGGTTATGCAGATTTCACGGCAACCGTTGACACCATAATTATTGGTAGAAAAACGTATGATTATGTGCTAAAGGAAATTGGTTCGTCTTATTATGACAACGGACAAAGAGCTGTGTATGTCATAACAAGAACTGAAAGACCGAGTGTAGGCAAAACAAGTTTTTATACAGGAAACTTGACTGAATTGGTTCAACGCCTAAAATCCGGGAATGGAAAAAACATTTATTGTGACGGGGGAGCAGAGATAATAAATGAACTATTAAAGGATGACCTTATTGACGAATTTATTATTTCCATTGTTCCTATTTTGGTCGGTAACGGGACAAGACTTTTCAAAGACGGCAGACCTGAACAAGAACTTCAGCTTTTGCATACAAAAACATTTGAGACAGGACTAACTCAATTACATTATAGACGAAAGAAGTAACGGTAAAAGATACAACACAGCTAACAAAGCCCTCTACTCTTCGAATTTGTAATTCATAAGACGTATCATAGGATTTGTAATCCGTTTTTTTCAACCAAAATCTTGTTTTTATTGGCTGGTTCAAAGAACCAGAGATAGGGCTTCGGAATTACAAATTCCGAAGAGCAGGATTGTTGTACCTCCTTTTTAACTTATTGGTAGCAGAGCAAGAATTTTAACAATTAGTTTGGATATTAAAATAATGCGTCTATTTTCGGGTTATCGGCAGCGTAAAACAACGTTCGTGCTGAATCGAATGACACATGCAGGAAAACCAAATTAAAACATTAAGCATTACCGAACTTTTGGGAAACAACTTTTTCATTCCCGAATATCAACGAGGTTATAGGTGGACAAAAACAAATGTATTACAATTACTCAATGACATTTGGGAATATCGCCAAGAACCGAATAACAGAAACACATTCTATTGCTT
>DASQIU010000045.1:0-80256 GCA_035631395.1 Daejeonella sp.
AAAATGAAATCGGCCATTACATGTCAGATAAAATTATGAGAAACCAATTGATGCGGTTCTGATGAATTCAACATTTATAGGGGAGATGCCATTTTAGTTCCATGAAATAAAAAAAAACGAGTTAAAACTCGTTTTTTTCAATTGCCTTTATTGGCGCTTATAATTAGTTTCAAGCCCATCGAAAGCAATATGGGTCATAGAGTAGAGGGTCATAGAATTGCCCTTCATTTTCACAAATTCTTTGTAGGAGTTGAAATTATTGTCAAAAACGATTCTATCATCTCCGGCTCCGTCCCAGGAATTATTGTCTTTTACGATCGAATAGGTTCCAGTCTTTTCCAGTTTTCCATTTATAAATAGCTGGTAATTGGTATCTGTAAATTTCAATAGATTGCCGTTGCCGGGAGGGTAGGGCGGTTGGATCATATAACCACCGACCTTAGAACGAACTTCCCAAGTGCCAACCAGTTGATTGCTTAAACTCTCTTTTTTGCATCCGGAAAAAGAAGCAAGGCTGATGATGCCGATTAGAATAAGTAACTTTTTCATGGTGAATCTATTTTAAAACCTAAGCGTAAACTTAAATAATAACACTCGAATTTCTTTATAATTTAAAAACATTTCTTCAAAATAGCTTATAAGAGTTCTGGGGCTGTTCGGCAAGGTGTTTTTACTGCAAAAAGTTTCCATCGATAATAAGTAGCTTAACTCCGGTTTTGGAATGCGATCTATGCGAACTTAAATGATCGGAAACTACATAGGTCATATTCTGGGTTAAGCTGAATATGCTTCCATCTTCCAGTTCGCTGTCAAATTCACCTTCCAGGCAATGAACAATGTGCCCCTTTTGACACCAATGATCAGCCAGATAGCCCGGAGAATATTCCACTATTCGTATCCGCAGACCTTCCAGTTGAACGGTTTTCCAAAAAGCTAATCCGGTTTCTCCCGGGTGCTCTGTGGGTAAAATGCTTTCCCAATTGATGGTTTGAAATGGATAGTTACTCATGGGGTGTTTTAGTTAATTATTAACCAGAAAAACGCATGTTATCGCCATGGATCTCTGCTTCGCCCTTGTTCCAGGCCTTCAGTTCGCCCTCGAAAGTGAATTGTTTTTTTAATTCGGCCTGATATGCCGGCTTTCAAAAATAGGAGCTTAACCGAAAGTTTCAAATTTGATCATGGATTAGTTTGAATTGGATTAAGGAGATTCAAGGGTTTGATTACACCGATTTTTCCTAGCATCCTTGCGGCTTTGCGAGATAGTTGTTTGAAAGGTGATGTGAATTAAAGGATTACATCAATGCCGCGAAATCTTTTAATCTCAAAAATCTGCGATTCAGAAAAGAGAAATAATTGTGAAAAATCATTATCTTAATAGTTAATCTGTAAACCTGCCGCTATGAAAATCAAATACATTTATTATTTCTTCACCGTTATTGCTGTTATGTTTTTTAGCTCTTACTGGTATCTCAGGGCTAAATCCAGGATAGGTAAATCTATGGATGTGCCCAACGAAATTTTGATAGGTGTTTATGATCAGAAGGAAATACTGCCACCCAACCTGGTCAGTAACATTCAAAGTTTTTCTATTCAGTGGAAGGGCTCGGCAGATTGGTCTGTAGAGGAAACTTTACAAAAGGCCATTTCGGAAGATAAAAACCTGCTGATCACTATAGAAACCTGGCCGGATCGTGGTTTATTGAGCAATTCTGTTTTGCAGGATGTTTTGAGCGGTCGTTATGATCAGAAAATTGAAACTTTAGCCCGGGCATTAAACCTGGGGCAAGGCTCGGTCTATATTCGCTGGAATCCGGAAATGGAGGTGCCGGTTAAGAAATATCCCTGGCAGTACCAATCTCCGTATGCGTATATGGATGCTTTCAACTACTTTTCGGCGCATTTAAAGCATCTGGCTCCACAAGTGAAAATGGTGTGGTCGCCTGCGGGTTTTCCTGGCGATTCGGAATATTGGCCTGGAAAGGAGCAGGTAGATGCCATTAGTATTACGCTGGATAGCCGTTCTGAAAAACTGTCGGGTTTATATCCTACAGGTCATTTATCCACGCTCGAAAAGGTAAAGCAAAAGCTTCACCGGATGCGATTTATGGATAAGCCGGTACTTGTTCTGTCGGCCGATAAAAAGGTCACTCCGGATTTAATGGGTCCGGTGTTGCAGCAAATTGCAAAGAGTACGGAACCTTATCGTAACACCGTTTATTCGGCAGAGAATTTTAAAGGGCCTTATCAACGTACTCAATCCCGGAAGGAATTAATTTTGGGCGCTTACGATCCGGATAAGGACCTGGTTTCCGAGCCGCAGATCAAGGCAGAACATTTGTTTACCAATTGGGGAGAGCTTAAACGGGGTGAATTTTTAACTAAATTTAATGAGGTTATAGCCAGAAAGCACGATGTGATTGTGACCATGGAACCCTGGCGGGATACCCTTAAAAAGGAAGATCCGCAGATGCTGCAAAGCATTTTGCAAGGTAAATATGATCGGGAGATTGCCAAGCTTTACAGCATTATATCGAATGTGAAACAAACAGTATATCTGCGCTGGACCCACGAAATGGAAATTCCTATTCATCGTTATCCCTGGCAAAGTCAGGATCCGGTAGTGTACATTAATTGTTTCCGCTATTTTATGAATTTTCCTAAAGTGAAACCTGAAAATATCCGCCGCATTTGGGGACCTGCCGGCGATCGGGGCTCGGTAGATTGGTATCCGGGCGATGATGTAGTAGATTATGTGAGTATTGCCATTTATGGTTTGCCGGATAAAAATATTACGGACGAGAATCAACAGGAATTATTTAGCGACATATTCAGGCGGAAAAATTATCGGATGCGGTTTATCAATAAACCCTTGTTCATTACCGAATTTGGGGTAAAGGGTTCCGAAAAATATCAGAATAAATGGCTGGAAGATGCAGCAAAAACCATCAGGAATAATCCCACCATATTTGGCGCTTCTTATTTTAATCAACATGACGACCCCAAAGCCTGGGGCGATATCAAACCGCCTGTTTGGAAAATTGGTAAGGAGTCATTTAAAAAATTCTGCAATCCATTAAAAGGAGCCTTTTGATGGAATTTTTAAATACAATTAGATTAAATGCACAGTACAAAGTCCCGGGAGAGATGAACATATTTATAGCAAAAATTTATATTTAAGGTTAAGCCTTTCTTTAGGAACATATTAATCTTGAACTTTTTGTGTATTGTATTCTCTCTCCTAAATCACAGTATAAAGCCTGGCCTTGGCATATTTTCCTAAACATTCGGGAGAAATACTCTGTTTAATTAAATCATTGCGGCAATTGCTGTATTTCCTGTTTTTCATCTCTATAAAACAATAAAAACCTATGAAAAAGCTCTTTTTCTTCTTGATGCCCCTGTTCTTTGTAAGCCAGGCTTTGGCGCAAACAATAACTTGGAAGGCCGATCCTATGCACTCCAAACTAACCTTTACAGTTGTTCATTTGGGCATTAATGATGTCTTTGGATTATTTCAAAAATTTGAGGCCAGTGCTAAATCATCCCAACCTGATTTTAGTGACGCCGTCTTTGAACTTTCTGCGGATGTTTCGTCCATTAATACCGAAGTAAAAATGCGAGACGATGATTTACGCAGCGCCCGTTTTTTTGAGGTGGCGAAATATCCACTAATGACCTATAAAAGCACATCTATTGCGAAAACAGCAAAAGATAAATACAAACTTACCGGCAATTTAACCATTCATGGAATCACGAAACCGGTTATTATGGATTTATGGTTTAGAGGCACTATTGATGATGCTATATCAAAAACAAGAAAAACGGGCTTTCAGCTAACAGGGATTTTAAAACGTTCTGATTTTAATATCGGTCCAATTTTTCCTTATACCGAAATTAGCAATGAGGTGAGAATAAAAGCGGATGGCGAATTTATTAAGCAATAATATTCAGGCTGAATTTCAAATGTTTAGGACCTGATTAAATAACGATTTTAACCTTTTTTGCGGAAAGATTTTTTATTTTTAAAGCATTGAAGTTAGCTTATAATTAGGTTGCTTCAATCTTTAAAAGTCGGATATATATATTGGTTTACAATATCAAATTTCTGAATACTGCTCATTTACTTAGATTCATAATTATCTTTTAGATAGAATTCTTATTGATAAAACCTATATGTTTTGCAGGCTCGAAATCAATGTCAAAAAATGTTAGGGATAATATGTTAACCCGGTTCCTCCAAAACAAATAGTATGGAAAATTCAGTTATAGTAGAAGCTCAAATGCTTATCAGAAAGCCGGTGGCAACAGTTTTTCAGGCATTTATTGATCCGGCTATCACAACTAAATTTTGGTTTACCAAATCAAGCGGATCATTAGAAGAAGGTAAAACTGTAACCTGGGAATGGGAAATGTATGGTTTTTCTACTACTGTATGTGTAAAAGAAATAATCAAAGACAAGAAAATTTCTATTGAATGGAGTGTTCCGGTAACTAAAGTGGATTTTGAATTTAATGCATTAACAGCAGATACCACTTATGTAACCATTAAAAATTTTGGATTTGAGCTTACAGGCAATGATTTAATTGAAATGGTTAAGGGAAATACCGGCGGTTTTACTGCTGTATTAGACGGGCTTAAAGCATTTTTGGAACATGATATCAATCTCAATTTAATTGCCGATAAGTTTCCGGACAAGCTAACTGAACGTTGGAAACGGGAATATAATCTTTAACATATAAAAAAAGAATCGTGGATTTTAAGAATCTAATTGGGTTGGAGTAGCTGTCTTATTTATATCATCAATAATTCACCAATAATCCTGTCTATTCTTAAACCCTTAAAATTCACGATTCTGGAAAATGTTCGAAATTAAAATTCTACTTCTGTTAAGTTACCGATATTGTTTTTGATTTTTTCGTAGATCTTAACATTAGACTCTTTGTTAATGACGATAACATTATTGGGTGTCCGTGTGGCTTTATCCAGTTCGGCCGAAGTGATGCCTTGCATTAATACATCTAAATGAAGTTTAATAACCCCGGTATATGTGTTTTTGGTTCCTACTTCTAAATCTTTGGCCTTAATTCCAAATTCCATTTCATCATTATTCTCCGTTAAAGAGAGTTCAACCGGAACTTTTGCACCACCATTTGTTGTGAAAGTTCCTTTTAGAAAAATAGCCGCTGTTGGCGGCACCTGTTTTATCTCAACCTTAACTTCTACCTTTTTGTAGATGCCGGCAGGAATGCTTACTCCACCAATAATCTGCTCGGGGATAAAAAAGTCCACTTTGGTAGGCTGATTGGCTTTGTAAGAAAATTTTATTTGTTCATCATTTTTCTGCGCTTCAAACTTGAATTCAGTAAGATTCAGGTAGCCATATTCCCAGGTAAGTGTATTGGCTCCTGAAACTGCTGGATTTGTGTTAGTTGAGCCAATATTGGATACTTTACTAACCACACTAAATTTATAATTCAGTGTTTTTTCGTCATCAGTTTTTTTACATCCTATTAAGGTTAATCCTGATAATAGAAACATTGAGAAATAAGAAATGGATTTTTTCATGTTGTTTAAATTATTTGGAGGATTATACTTTTAAGTTAATAAAAATGTTACAAAGCGATTTTAATTTTTGATTAAGACTTTGCAATGAATAGAATAACAAATGGATTAACTATCCTCTGTATATTTTGGATTCCTTAATAGTAGAAAAAACAAATTTACTTAGTGGTTATGTCAATATTCTTATAATGAATCATATGACAAGGTTTGCAATTTTAAATTAAACTATTTACCTTGATTTATAATCAACCTTAAATTCCAAAATTTTATGAAAAAAGTTTTACTAGCAATTTTAGTAGCTGCTTTGCCAATAATTGTTTTTGCTCAAACTCAGAGCAAAACGGTATCAGGTAAAGTTACAGCCGCTAATGATGGTTTACCCTTACCTGGAGTAAGCGTATTCGTAAAAGGAAATCAAACGGTAGGCACACAAACCGACGGACAGGGGGCATTTAGATTAACTGTTCCGGCCAATGCCACCAATTTGGTATTTTCCTATGTTGGGTTTCGGCAGAAAGAAGTTCCAATTTCTGGAGGTTCAATGCAAGTTCAGCTGGAAATTGAGCAAAAGCAATTATCTGAAATGGTGATAGTGGGTTATGGTACCCAAATTAAGCAGGATCTAACAGGATCTGTCAGCGGAGTTAAAGCCAAAGAAATCGAGAACCTGCCGCTTCCTACCTTTGAAACAGCACTTCAGGGCCGTACGGCTGGGGTATTTATCAATTCCGGTTCCGGAAAACTGGGCCAGGCTATTAATATTCGTATTCGGGGTATTTCTTCGGTTTCGGCCAGTAATCAGCCTTTATTTGTGATAGATGGCCAGCCGGTTATTTCTCAGAGCTTAGGTAGTTCTACAGAAGATGACAATCCCCTTGCGTCCATCGCTCCGGAAGATATTCTTTCTATCGATGTATTAAAAGATGCTGCCGCGGCTGCCATATATGGTTCAAGAGCCGCCAATGGGGTTGTTTTGGTTACTACCAAAAGTGGTAAAGCCGGTACAACCCAAATTTCTGTAGGGTATTATACCGGTTTTAGTAACCCTACCCATAAACGACAGTTTTTAAATGCCGCACAATACCGGGAGTTATTTACCGAAGCGGCTACCAATGCGGGTTATGATGTTGCTGAAGAGTTTGAAGCGGAAACCGGTACGCTGGATTGGACTGCGAATAATTCAACCAATTGGACCGATAAATCCTTTCAGAGTGGTGGGATTTCCCAGTACTCTATTTCATTAAATGGTGGTGATAGTAAAACCAGGTTCCTCATTAATGGGGGATACAGTGATCAGGTGGGTATCATTGCCGGCAACAAATTGAACCGGGCCAATGGCCGCATTAATCTGGATCATTCCGTTTTTAACAATTTAAAAGTAGGAGTGAATTTATCATTAAATAAAACGGTTAATTACCGGGTATCCAGCGATAATGCATTTAGTAATCCTTTGCAATTAAATGCGATGCCTCCAATTCACGCATTAATGGATCCCGCAACCGGAAAGCTAAACAAAAACACGCTTTATTATAATAATCTGATCGATCTGGTTGAAGCAACAAATGTGTCAAAACAATTTAGATCGATAAGTAATGGTTTTCTGGATTGGAATATTGCTCCGGTCTTAAAATTCAGATCAGAGCTTGGATTTGATATTGTTCAGCTGGGCGAAGATCAGTTTAATGGCCGCGAAACATTAGATGGCGCACCAACCGGATATTCTTATAACAATCAGGTACGGGCTACATCTTATAATATCAATAACACCTTAACTTTTTCTAAACTTTTAGATAAACATAGTATTGAGGTGTTGGGAGGGATGTCTTTCCAGGAAGCCCGGTCATTTGCAACTTCATCTTCCGGACAAGGTTTCCCCAGCGATAAGTTTACGAAGATTGCCAGTGCGGCCATTGTTAGTGCCGGTAATTCAACCGAAACCGGATTTAGCTTTTTGTCTTATTTTACCCGGGCAAACTATAAATTCAATAATCGCTACCTGTTAGGTGGTTCGATAAGGGTTGATGGATCATCCAGATTTGGACGTGATAGCCGGTACGGTATATTCCCGGCAGCTTCTGCAGGCTGGATTGTATCAGAGGAAAATTTCCTGAAAGAAAGCCAGGTTATTAGCTTCTTAAAATTAAGGGCAAGTTATGGAACTACCGGCAACTCAGAGATCGGAAACTTTGCTTCCCGCACCTTGTATGGTGCCTCGCCGTATGCCGATCAATCAGGTATTGTATTTAGCCAGTTAGGACGCCCCGATTTAAGTTGGGAAAAAACCAACCAAATGGATATCGGTCTTGATTTTGGATTCTTAAATAATCGGATTAATGCAGAGTTTGATTATTTTAATAAACAAACTTCGGCTCTATTATTAAATCTTCCATTACCAGCCACCAACGGTTTTACCGTGATAACCAAAAACCTGGGTAACCTGGAAAACAAAGGTTTTGAAGCCACCGTGAACTCACAGAATTTAATCGGAGCTCTAAAATGGAGTACCAGCTTTAATATCTCCACCTATAAAAATAAAGTAACCAATCTGAACGGATCTACCATTAATGGGGGTAGCCGTCAGTTAGGTAGAGTTTCTGAAGGCCAGCCTTTCGGATATTTTTATGGGCCTAAATATGCCGGGGTAAATCCGCAAAATGGTAATGCACAATATTATGAAGAGGATGGCTCTATTGTAGATGAAGAGGATTTTTCAGGTTACAGCCAGAAAATAGGAGATCCGAATCCAAAATTCATTGGTGGTCTGGGCAACAGATTCTCCTTTAAGAGTTTTGATCTGGATATACAAACTCAGTTTGTTTATGGAAATGATCTATATAATATTGCCGGACTTTTCCAGTCTGTTAATGGTGATTATTTTGATAATCAAACCGTTGATCAGATGCAAAGATGGCAGAAACCAGGTGATATTACTATGGTTCCCCAAGCCAGACTTTATGAGGGTAACGGATCCATTAAATCCTCCCGTTGGATTCAGGATGGTTCTTATTTTCGGGTAAAAAATGTGGTTTTGGGATACAATCTTCCTAAATCTTTCCTGAGTAGAGCTAAAGTTCAAAGTGCCCGGATATTTGTAGCGGCTCAAAACCTGTTCACTTTTACTAAATACACTGGTTACGATCCGGAAGTAAATGCTACTTATATCAGTAATGTGAATTTGGGACATGATTTTTATACCCCGCCACAAGCTCGCACCATTACATTTGGATTTAATTTGGGTTTTTAAGCTGGACCAATAAAATTAGAAAACATGAAAAAAAGATATATAACCAAAACTCTGATAATTGCTTTTCTGGCAACATTATCTACTTCCTGTGATAAGAAGCTTGATTTTGAGCCTAAGCAAAGTATTGATGCCACCACAGCTTTAGAAACCAGCGCCGATGTGAAGAGTGCCATTATTGGTGCTTATTCCATTATGGGAGGTGGCGCACTTTATGGAACCAATTTGAATATGCTGCCCGAGTTGCTTGGTGCTGATAATTATATACGCTGGGCCGGAACGTTTCAAAGTTACCGTCAGGTTGCTAACCGGGCCATGATAAAGAATAATGCGGATGTTACGCGTACCTGGGTCCAGGCTTATTCGGCTATTAATAACGTAAACAATGTGCTGGCAAATCTGGATAAAGTTAAGGATGCAACAGACAAATCCACTTTTGAAGGCGAAGCCCTTTGGGTACGGGGCATTATGCATTTTGAACTGGTTAGGCTTTATGCGCTGCCTTATGATAATGCTACGCCAGGCGCCAATACCCAGCTTGGGGTGCCCATTTCTAAAACTGCTGTGAAGGCCGAAGAAACCGCCGCAGTTAAAGGGAAAAGAAATAGTGTAGAGGAGGTTTATACGCAGGTTTTGGCCGATTTGACCAGTGCTATCGCCAAATTGCCTGACAATAACGGGAGCAGAGCCAATAAATATACTGCTTTAGCATTCCGCTCAAGGGTATATTTATCCATGGGGAAATTTGCCGAAGCTCTGGCAGATGCTAATACGGTTATTGCCAATCCGAAATATAAATTAAGTGCTACTTTGGAATCTGTATTTTCCAATAAGCACACCAGCGAAACTTTATTCGAAATCGAGCAAAATGATCAGAATAATGCCGGAACATCTAACGATGGATTAACCACCTTTTATGCCAGTTTGGTTGGAATTGGCCGGGCAGATTTACGTGTTAATGCCGCATTTCAGGCTTTATATTCCGCTACGGATGCCCGTGGAAAGGATTTGATTTATGTAGGTGTAGGCGCCCGTCCAGGTAATTTATATACCGGTAAATGGAAAACCTTCGGGCAGAATATCCCGGTAATCCGCTTGGCCGAAATGTATTTAACCAGAGCCGAGTGTAATTTCAGATTGGGAACCATTACCGGAAGTACACCATTGGCCGATGTGAATGCCATCAGAACACGTTCTGGTGCTTCACCATTGTTATTAGTTACCTTAAATGATATTCTGTTGGAAAGACAACTGGAATTAGCTTTTGAAGGATCCAGAATACATGATCTGAGAAGAACCAAACGCGCTACCGGAGCTTATGCTTATAATAGCCCGGCCCTGATATTTCCTATTCCAGAAAGGGAGACGCAGGCTAATAGCGAGCTGGTACAAAATCCGGGATATAATTAATCATTAAATTTATACCTGATTAGCAAGGCCTAAATGGATTTCCATTTAGGCCTTGCTTTTTTATTTATCCTTGTTTATAACATCTTAAAATGAAAGCTGCAGGCTATTTAAGACCCGCTTGTTTTAAGATTGAATGTAAAGTACCTTGCGGGATTTCGCCTCCATATTGTCGGGGCGAATCTACGCATTCGCCCTTACTCGTCCCGAGTCTCCGAATTAGGATAGGGACGAATACATAGATTCGTCCCTACCCGATCTCTTCCGGTAATTTAAAAATTGCCCAACCATTAAAAAATAGGGTACAACCCATTTTATGGCTGACTATACCGGCCAAATCTATAAGAATGGGATATTTTTGATTATGAAATTTGTTCCTCTGAGCAGCTTAAAAAGCACTGTCAAATTGGATTTTTGAATAGTTTATTCTCCCTTAAAACTCTTTCCGCAATTTGAGCAAAACCGGGCATTGGCCGAATAAACAGGAGCAAGGCAAAAGGGGCATTTTTCTCTTGCTTCATCAGTAGCACGAGCCATTTCTACCGATACTATTCCGGTAGGAACTGCAATGATACCATAACCTATTATCATTAAAATACTGGCCAGAAACTGACCTAAAGGACTTTGCGGAGAAATATCACCATAGCCAACCGTAGTAATAGTAACTATTGCCCAGTAAATAGAAACGGGGATGCTGGTAAAACCACTTTCATCGCCTTCAATAATATACATGAGGGTTCCTACAATAATAACCAGGGTAATTACACTGGTGAGGAAAACGGTGATTTTATATAAGCTGTTTTTTAGCGCATTTTTAAGGATATTTCCCTCATTCATAAAACGGCTAAGTTTCAATATTCGGAATACCCGCAACAATCTAAAAGCCCGGAATACCACCAAATATTGTGTTCCGGCAAACAATAAACTCAGATAAGTGGGTAAAAAAGCAATCACATCAATGAAGCCGTAAAAGCTGAATATATACTTCAGAGGCTTATGGCTACTGTAAATACGAAGTGCATATTCCAGCGTGAAAAAACCCGTAAAAATCCATTCTGCAATTCGAATGTATAACAGGTATTGCTGTCTGAAACTGGCCACGCTCTCCAAAAAAACAGAAAGAATACTTAGTAAAATCAGCCAGAGTAAAAACAGATCGAATAATCTGCCTAAACGGGTGTCCGACCGGAAAACAATTATGTATATTTTTTTACGCAGCAGATCATTCACTCTTTTTTGCATACAGCTTCAGAATATTAATAATTTGCTAAGATAGCATATTGTAAAAATAGGCCATTACATGAGCTGATTAAATGATTTGTGAAAATTAGCCTAATCAAGCTTAGAATAGGAGAGGGAATTGCAGAATCCAGCTTTTTTGATTGATTCCCTTCAATAATGCTAGCTTGAAATCTCCAAATTCCCCGGAAAAGAAAAACCCGATTACGAAATACGTAATCGGGTTTCTTGGCGGAGAGTGAGGGATTCGAACCCCCGGACCTTTAACAGTCAACGGTTTTCAAGACCGCCGCAATCGACCACTCTGCCAACTCTCCGGGGACAAAAGTACAAACTCCAGCCTATTCTGCAAATTAAGATGTGCGTTTTTTTAACTTATTGGCATAACATGCAGAAACAGAACGAGAAAAATTATGGTTCGGATTGTTTTTTTAGGGTTTTTCTTCTGTTGGCTGGTCTCTGAAGGTGTTAAAACGGGGTTTAACAATCTTAATACTGCGTTTGGAAAGATCAATACTGGCATTAAGTTCAAAACCTACCAGGATAATTAGCGAATTGATGTATAACCAGATCATCACCACAATTAAAGTCCCAATAGAGCCATAAAGCTTATTGTAAGTGCCGAAATGATTGATGTAAAAAGCAAATCCCCAAAAAGATAAAATAGCCAGAATAGTAGCCAGCCAGGAGCCGGCGCTAAAAAAGCGCCATTTTTTGGCATTGGCTGGCCCGTAGCGATATAAGATGGAGATGGTTACCAAATAAACGCAGGTTAGAATAAGCCAGCGTACCATGTCGATGATATAGCTCCAAAAAGAATCTCTGAACCGCAATTCCGGCTTTAGGTAAGCAAAAATATACTCGCCAACGGTAATCATGGTTAGGCCGATGATCAGCGCCACTACAATGAGCAAAGTTAAATTCAGGGCTACCAGGCGTTGTTTAAACCAGCTTCGGCTTTCTATGATTAAAGAGGATTTATTAAATGCCTGCATTAAGGTATGCACCCCATTGGTAGAAAATATCAGGGCAAAGATAAAACCAAAGGAAAGCAATTTGGAGTTTTGGTTTTTAACGATGTCTTCCAGAGTGCTTTCTACGGCTAAATAGGCATTGGTGGGCAGCACTAAGGCAATCAGGCTCATTAACTGGTCCTGGAAGTGGGAAATGGGGATATAGGGGATCAGAGTAAACAGAAAGATGATGGCTGGGAAAATAGCCAGCATAAAATTATAAGCCAGGGAAGAGGCTTTATTAACCAAAGATTCTTTCTGAATTTCCTGAATAAAAAAAGTAGCTACAGTATATAGAGGCAAAGGGCTGAATCCGGGCAAAACCATCCTTTTGCTCCATGCAATTAATAAACGATACGGCTTGAAATTTAAGAGTATTTTTTGCAGCCTATTCATTCATTAAATTTAGTTAAAAAAAGCTTTGCAAGCGGTCTAAAAATTCCTGGGAAGGCAAACTGGGTTTATTGCGCTTAATATCTACAAATACTAGTGTAGTTTCGCCCAGGTTAATCAGTTCCTGTTTTTCATTATAAAGCTCATAGCTAAAATGAATGCGCACATTGGGCATTTTGCTCATGATTACTTTAATGGTGATTTCCTCATCGTATAAAGCGGGTTTGATGTATTTGCTTTTCAGTTCCAGTACAGGCATCATAATACCCGATTCTTCCATCGATTTATAAGTCATACCCAGGCTGCGCAGCATTTCTACGCGGCCAACTTCATAAAACTGGGCATAATTGCCATAATACATATAACCCATTTGGTCCGTTTCGGCATATCTAACCCGCAATTTTGTGCTATGTGTAAACATGATTTATTTCTTAATATTTCGTTGATCCAATGCCTGCTGAAATTTGCGGGCATTGATTAAATGCTGCTGCATGGTAGCGGCAAAATTATGGTAACCCGAAAAATCTTCCTTGGCACACATATAAATGTAATCGTGTTTGGTATAATTTAAAACTGCCTCTATAGCCACCACACTGGGCATATTAATTGGTCCGGGAGGTAAACCTTTGTTCCTGTAAGTATTGTATGGCGATTCGGTTCGTAAATGCTTATTTAAAACCCTGCGAATAGTAAAATCATTATTGGCAAAAATAACGGTTGGATCTGCTTCCAGGCGCATTCCTTTATGATACCGGTTCATATACAAGCCGGCAATCATGGGCATTTCTTTATTGTGCAGGGCTTCGCCACCAACAATGGAAGCTAAAATACTTACCTGAATAGGGGTGAGGCCAATTTTTTCGGCTTTTGCCTTGCGTTCAGGCGTCCAAAATTTTTGGTATTCTTCATACATCCTGTCAAAAAACTTTTCGGCTGAGGTGTTCCAGTAAAGTTCATAAGAATTGGGAATAAACATGGTATAAACGTTATCGGTATTAAAACCATATTCTTTCACAAAATCAGCCGAATCCAGTAAATGGATGATGGAAAGCGAATCGGCCTCCAGTTTTTTGGCAATCATGCCGGCAAAAGTCTCTTTTAGGCGTACATTTTGGTAAGATAATTTTACGGGTTCCTGACTGCCTGATTTTAACATGTTGATGAAGCGACGATTCCCCATGCCTTTTGTCAGCCGGTATTTTCCGGGTTTTACCTTGGGTGGATAGTCCATCTTTTGGGCGGCCCAGATAAAAGAAGCGGTATCCTCAAGCATACTTTGTTCTTTGACAGTTTTTACGACATCGCTAAAATTAGCACCAGTATGGATGTACAGGTATTTTTGCTTATCAGTAACGTTGGCCCCGAAAAATTTGAGGTAATAATTAAAGCCGATTCCGGCCAGTATCAATATTAGAAAAGCAGCAATAGCAATACTTAGCTTTTTGCCAAAACTTAGTTTTTTCGATTTCTTATCTACCATAGAGGTTTTTGTATATTATTTAAAGATTGGCTTTTCGCCAGGCCAGTAATCCGCCGGTTAGGTTTTTGACATTAGAAAAGCCATATGCCTGAAGCAATTGCATGGCAGTTTTACTACGCAAGCCATGCTGGCAAATCACAATGAGCTCGTCATCCTGATCAAAATCCAGGTCATCCAAACAGCGGGATAATTTACCTAAGGGGATATTGGCTCCTCCGATATTGAAGCTGTGAAACTCCAGTTCCTCTCTAACATCAATCACATTTACCGTACGGGCATCCTGATAACGTTTTTTTAATTCGCTGGCAGAAATATCCATTTTAATGTCCGTTAGAAAGTACTATATCAATTCGTGTACCAATGCTTACTTTATTTAAAGTATCGCTTAAAGTAGGATATTGACGAACAATGCGGGCGTTTAGCGAATCGCTGATAGTGCCTTCATAGCTAATATTTCCTAAACCTAAAGAAGCGCCTAATAAGGATAAGCGGGCTTCATTTAAGTTTAAACCGACCAGGTTAGGCAGATCCACCTCGCTGGCGCCCATACCATCGCCTAAAACTAAATCAATGCGTGAACCTTTAGGGATTTGCTGGTTGGAGGCAATAGGATTTCCGCCAAATAAGGTTTTTAACACTACATCGCGGGCCACATCAGAAGTGTAGGTGGTATCACCCAGCTTCAGACCATAGTTATTAAGAATGGCCCGGGCTTCCAGAAAAGTTTTTCCGGCAATTTCCGGAAACTTCACATCCGGCGCCTGGGTGGTGATAATAGTCAGGTAAATGGTCCGGTTGTGTTTTACATGAGTGTTAGGATCCGGATCCTGCTCCACTACTTCGCCCGGTTTGCGGTCGTTCAGGTACACTGAATCAATCTGATATCTGAATCCTTGCGATTCTAATATCTGAATGGCTTCGTCCACCAACAGGCCTTTTAATTTAGGAACCGGCAGTCCTTCGCCATGGCGGGTGTATAAGCTCAGGCTATAAAATACCACCACTAAAAAAGCCAGAATAGAGAATAAAGCGATCAGGAGATTTTTGCGAAAAGTTTTGGTACGCAGGTACGTGAAAAATTTACTCATGTTGTTTTTGTCAAATTTTTGATGCCGGCCTGTCAATTTTTCAAGGCTCAAAAAAGCAGATTCGGAAGGGCTCTGCACACATCAGGCCAAACTTATGAAAAATTAGGATTTTGGAAGATAATAATTCGGGAGTTTAAGCAGGGAAATGTTTTTAAAATTATATTTGGTGCCATGAAGAAAACAATAGCTTTAATTACAGGAGGTTTTACCGGAGAGTCTGTTATTTCTTTAAAAAGCGCCGAATTTGTTGGCAGCAAGCTGGATAAAGAAAAATACGAAGTATATAAAATTATTATCGAGCCGCAGAACTGGTATTTCCAGGATGCTGAGGGCCGGAAATTTGAAGTGAACCGGAATGATTTCTCTATCAGTTTGGAAGGACAGACGATCCGCTTTGATGCCGCTTTTATCATTTTGCATGGATCTCCGGGCGAAGATGGCAAACTGCAGGGTTATTTGGATATGCTGAATATTCCTTATACCAGTTGCGATGCGCTTACCTCGGCCTTAACCATGAATAAAGGCTATACCAAAGCTATTGTAGAAGGAATTGAGAATTTATTTGTGGCCCGGTCTATGCAATTGTTCTCTAATACGCCTGGAAATACAGCTAAAATTACTGCTGAACTGAAGTTGCCTTATTTTATCAAGCCCAACAACGGCGGCAGCAGCATTGGGATGAGCAAGGTGAAAACTGCCGAAGAATTGCCCGAAGCCCTGGAAAAAGCATTTCACGAGGATACTCAGGTTTTGGTAGAAGAATTTATTAACGGTCGGGAATTTTCGGTAGGGGTTTATACCGGAAAAAATGGTTTGGAGGTATTGCCGGCCACCGAAGTAATTAGCCCGAAAGAATTTTTTGATTTTGAAGCCAAATATACTCCCGGTATGACCGAGGAAATTACTCCTGCCCGCATGACTGCCGAAGAGCGCCAGCGGGTAGAGCAGGTGGTGAAATTGGTTTACCAAAAGCTGAATTGCCGCGGAATGGTGCGTATTGATTATTTCCTGGAGCACGAAACCGGTAATTTTTATTTCGTGGAAATCAATACCATTCCCGGCCAAACCGCTACCAGCTTTATTCCCCAGCAGGTTAAAGCCGCCGGCAAAGATATTACCGAGTTTTATTCGGAATTGATAGAAGCGGTGGTTTGATGTTAATTTGTTAATGCCGAGGATCGAAACATTCCCTCGGGATAGTGTTTTCCTTGTCATGCTGAGGAACGAAGCATCTGTTGGTTAAGCTTGAGGTTCTTCGTTCCTTGGCGAATATTAAATCGAATACTTTTCAATCATCTCTTCAGTCACCCGCATTCCGCGTCCGGTTTGGGTATTGATCAAAACGTAATTAAACCAGCCATCGCAGCAAACCTTGTTGGTCTTTTTATTCTTGATCTCAAATGTTACCCGGCATCCTTTGGTATTAAGGGTTTCTATGCCTGTTTCTACGGTAAAAACATCGCCTAAACCTAAAGGGCGTTTATAATCTACAAAAGCTGATCGGACCACCCAGCCATATCCCTGGGCTAAAAAATCTTCCATGGGCATTTTGTAGTAATTTTCCATTTGCTCATAGCGGGCGGCCAGCACATAGTCAAAATAAATACTGTTATGCACATGGTTAAACATGTCTATATCATCTGGCCTTACCTTAAATTCGCTGGTAAAACGGCTGTATTTTTGTTCGGTTTCCATGCTGATAAAATGTTTTTTTAATACGTTGAACTATGATTTCTCTATTTATTTGCTGGACCCATGATTTTTAAAAATCTTTAAATCCTAAAAATCCTAATTCAGACAACAAAAGTATCATTTTATCATATTTACAATTAAATATAAAGAGGCATTGAATATTGGCTGGCAAAAACCTATATTTGCGCCTAATTGTTTATTTTTTAACCGCTTTAATATTATTCAGGTAATGTATTTAAGTAATGAATTCAAGGCAGAAATTTTTGCCAAGCATGGTAAAAGTGCAACCGATACCGGTTCCGCAGAAGGCCAGGTAGCATTGTTTACCGCTCGTATTGCTCATTTAACCGGGCATTTGAAGAGAAATAAGAAAGATTTTTCTACTCAGTTAGCTCTTCAAAAATTAGTGGGTAAGCGTCGTGCATTGTTAGCATATCTATACAAAAAAGATATCAACAGATACCGGGCTATCATCAAAGCTTTAGAGTTGAGAGATATTATCAAATAAACTCAGCAAAATTTTGCAAAGCCATCTCAACAGGGGATGGCTTTTTATTTTCGTAAAAACCCTCGTCAATATAAAAAACGGATGTGTTCTAAAGAGGAAAAACACATCGCAACAACAAATCAATGAGTTATAACGCAATTAAGAAAACATTCGATCTGGGCGATGGCCGTATGATCGAAATTGAAACCGGTAAATTGGCTAAGCAGGCCGATGGATCGGTAGTGGTAAAAATGGGCGATACTATGTTGCTGGCCACCGTAGTTTCTACTGTAGGAGCTAAGCCTGGCGTTGATTTTTTACCCTTATCGGTAGATTATCAAGAAAAATATGCATCTACCGGTCGTATTCCCGGTGGTTTTTTACGCCGCGAAGCCCGTCTGTCTGACTATGAGGTGTTAATTTCCCGTCTGGTTGACCGTGCTTTGCGTCCGATGTTTCCCGAAGATTACCATGCCGATACTCAGGTGATGATTTCCCTGATCTCTGCTGATAAAAATATTATGCCCGACTGTCTGGCCGGATTAGCTGCTTCGGCTGCTATCGCCGTTTCAGATATTCCTTTTAACGGACCGATCTCTGAGGTTCGCGTAGCCAAAATTGATGGCAAACTGGTTATCAACCCTTATTTAAATGATCTGGAACGTGCTTCTTTAGAGTTTTTAGTAGCCGGTACCGAGCATGATATTGTGATGGTGGAAGGAGAGGCTAATGAGATTTCTGAAGCTGAAATGGTTGAAGCTATTGAATTTGCCCATAAAGCCATTATTACTCAGGTTCAGGCTCAGAAAGAACTTGCCGAAATGGTTGGAAAAACTACCAAACGCGAGTACAATCATGAAAGCAGCAATCCTGAATTAAGAGAAAAAGCTTTTGCTGATACTTATGATCAGGTTTATGCTATTGCTAAATCTGGTTCAACTAAACAGGAGCGTTCTGAGAAATTTGCTCAAATTGAAGAACTATTTATTGCTTCTTTAGGTGAGGAAATATCTGATGAAACCAAGTTTTTGGCCAAAAAATACTTCCACGATGTACAATATGATGCTGTTCGGAATCTGATCCTGGATGAAGGAATCCGTTTGGATGGTCGTAACTCACGTACCGTACGTCCTATCTGGAGTGAAGTTGGTTATTTACCGGCTGCACACGGATCGTCTGTGTTTACCCGCGGAGAAACCCAATCATTAACTACGGTTACTTTGGGCGCCAAATCAGATGAGCAGTTAATTGACGGAGCCTTCTTCAACGGTTACCAGAAATTCTTATTGCATTATAACTTCCCTGGATTTTCTACCGGAGAGGTTCGCCCTAACCGTGGCGCTGGCCGTCGCGAAATTGGCCATGGTAACTTAGCCATGCGCTCCCTGAAAAAAGTATTGCCTGGGGATGATGAGAATCCATATACTATTCGTGTAGTATCTGATATTTTAGAGTCTAACGGTTCTTCTTCTATGGCTACCGTTTGTGCCGGAACTTTGGCTCTGATGGATGCAGGTATTAAAATTAAAGCACCGGTTTCTGGTATTGCCATGGGTTTAATTACCGATGAGAAGACCGGAAAATATGCTATTCTTTCTGATATTTTGGGTGATGAAGATCATCTGGGCGATATGGACTTTAAAGTTACCGGTACTGAAAAAGGAATTGTAGCTTGCCAAATGGACCTGAAGATCAATGGTTTAAAGTGGGAAGTGTTAACTGCCGCTTTAGATCAAGCTAAAGAAGCTCGTTTACACATTCTAAACGAGATGAAGAAAACCATCGATATGCCGCGTGAAGATTACAAGCCACATGCGCCACGTATTGTTACCCTGAAAATTGATAAAGAATTTATCGGTGCGGTAATTGGACCGGGTGGTAAGATCATCCAGGAAATGCAACGGGAAACCGGCGCTACCATTGCCATTGAAGAAAAAGATAATCAAGGTATCGTTCAGGTATTTGCCGATAATAAAGAATCCATTGATCAGGCGGTTGCCCGTATCAGAGCCATTGCCGCTAAACCGGAAGTAGGCGAGGTGTATGAAGGAAAAGTGAAAACCATTATGCCTTTTGGGGCATTTGTGGAAATCATGCCTGGTAAAGATGGTTTATTGCATATCTCTGAAATCGATTGGAAACGCTACGAAAGCATGGAAGGTGTTCTGAACGTAGGCGATATCGTGAAAGTAAAATTACTGGATGTTGATAAACAAGGTAAACTGAAATTATCACGTAAAGCTTTAATTCCACGACCTCCAAAAGAAGATCAAAAAAAGGAAGAATCTCCTAAGGAATAATTGAGTTTACTCATTAAAAACCCGCTCGCAGCAATGTTAGAGCGGGTTTTTTATTTTATAAGATTCCATTGATTATGTTGATTGTCGTCTTTCGTTTGCCGTCTTTCGTCCTTCGTTCAAACACGCTGAGAAACACAATCCTAAAATCTTTAAATCTTAAAAATCCTAATTCAGACAATTTAAGATAAAATCATTTCGTTCGAATTCGTTTAATTCGTGCAAGTAATGTTTTTATCAATGTGCCATTTTCAATTCAATCGTGTCTTTATTTCCTAAATTTTTTCCTGCTTTTCTTCTTACCTTTGCCGCATGAACCACTTAATAGCTCCTTCCGTTTTATCTGCCGATTTTGCTAATCTGCAGCGAGATATAGAAATGATCAACCGTAGTGAAGCCGATTGGTTTCATGTGGATATTATGGACGGGGTGTTTGTGCCCAATATTTCTTTTGGCTTTCCGGTGTTGCGTGCCATTAATCAACATGCTCAAAAACCATTGGACGTGCATTTAATGATTGCAGATGCCGATCGCTATTTAGAGGAATTTCAGAAAGCCGGAGCAGCCAATATTACCGTGCATTACGAGGCCTGCACCCACTTACACCGAACCTTGCATGCCATTAAGAATTTAGGATGTAAAGCGGGTGTAGCGCTTAATCCACATACTCCGGTGCAGGTATTGGATGATATTATTGAAGATCTGGATTTGGTTTGTCTGATGTCGGTAAATCCTGGTTTTGGTGGACAGAAATTCATTGAAAATACCTATAAAAAGATCCGGCAACTCAGAGCGATGGCTGCCTCCAGAAACGAAAGTTTGCTGATCGAAGTAGATGGAGGAGTAGGTAACCAGAATGCTTTAGCCCTGATTGAGGCCGGAGCGAATGTTTTGGTGGCGGGCAACTCGGTTTTCGCTGCTAAAGATCCAGAACAAGCTATTTCTGCGCTTAAAAATATTCAGCCAGGTATTTTGCAGGCCTAGGATGGTGGAATTTAGTATTGGTTGTAGCAAACACTAAAAAGCTCAAAAATACCACGTAAAATTCTTTGGCTGCTATGCAGCGTGGCAGAATGAGAATTTGGCATGAAAAGCGAATCTTACTATTACCGAATCAAAGCAAAATCAAAACATTAAAAATAACCAATTAAATTAGAGGCTATTGCAGCTTACGCAGCATTAAAGTGTGGCTAAAATTTGCGATTTGCCGATGTTTTTATACTTTTGTGCCGCTGCACCCATAGCTCAGCTGGATAGAGCAACGGTTTTCTAAACCGTCGGTCTCAGGTTCGAATCCTGATGGGTGTACAAACAAAAAGCCGCTTCATGAAAATGAAGCGGCTTTTTGTTTATTTGGTAGCCATGATTAATATGATGGCCGAAAATTATTACGCATCATAAATCTAGTTCAACATTTAACCCAACTTTACTGAAGTCATTGTTAAAGAACCGCCTACCGCTTTATCATTAAAGAACGAAACTTCGTCTTTAGTTCCTTTTAAGCCCAAAGTATAAAGCAATGGCAAATAATGCTCCAATGTTGGAATGGCCAGTCGGGCTTCTGGTCCCAGAGTTTGGTAATTAATAAGCGCCTGATGATTACCGTTGGCAATCAGATCTTTAAAACGCTCATTTAATTGTAGCGCCCAATCATAACCAAATTCCGGAGCGCTAATTTTATCCCAGGCCACCATACGCAGATTGTGCACCATATTACCGCTGCCAATAATCAATACGCCTTTTTTTCTTAAACTATACAGTTCTTTAGCCAGATCATAATGATATTGCGGGTCTTTGCCATAGTCAATACTTAATTGTAGCACCGGAATATCTGCCTTAGGATACATATGTCGTACCACAGTCCAGGTACCATGATCTAAACCCCAATCATGATCTAATTCTACAGATGTAGATTTAAACAATGCTGCAGTTTCCCGAGCCAGTTCCGGGCTTCCGGGAGCTGGATAAACAACGTCGAACAAAGCTTTAGGGAATCCACCAAAATCATGGATCGTTTCCGGAAACTGCATGGCGGTTATCCGCGTGCCACTGCTTAACCAGTGGGCCGAAACCACCAAAACCGCTTTGGGAACCGGTATTTCCTGCGCCATTTTAGTCCAACCCTGCGAAAAAGCATTGTCCTCAATCCCATTCATGGGAGAACCATGCCCAATAAACAGAACCGGCATTAAATACCCATTCTCTGTTAAGCTATCTGTAAACTTATTAAATGCTGATATACTTGTCATTCCTATTCCTCCTAATATGAGCGTTTTGATGAAATTTTTTCTTTTCAAATCGGTATCAATTGTTTTACCAATAGACTATTAATATATGTAGTCTTAATTTCTTTACAAAGATAGGGAGCCAATTACCCGAATCCATTGATTTAGATTAAGAAAAGACACTGAATCCGGCGAAGCGTGACTGTTAAGAGGAAGTAGTCTTTGGAAGGTCCAGAATAAAGCTTGACATTCCCTAAAACAGAGAATACCCAACGAAGCATAAATGCCTGTGGTCTATTTTTTAAAGGTGATTTTTTTGCGGATCCGGCTCAAAGTTTCTGGAGCAATGCCCAGATAAGAGGCTATTAAATGTTGCGGAAAACGATGGATAATATCCGGATAGGTACTTAATAGTTTCAGATATTTTTCTTCCGTAGAATAACTTAAAGAACTCAAAATGCGGCTTTGCAAGGCAATTAAGCTATTTTGCATTAAAATACGCAGATAGCGCTCCATTTTGGGCACTTTTAGCACCATGCTTTCATAATCCGGCAGGCTTAATAACAAGATTTCGCTATCCTCCAGCGCATCAATCATATAGCTGGAAGGTTCGGAAGTGAAAAAGCTGTAATTATCAGAAATCCACCAGCCTTCTAAAGCAAACTGAACAATATGTTCATGCCCTTTATCGTCGATGGTATAGGAACGTAAAGCCCCTTTTTCAATAAATACTACATATTTACAAACTTCGCCGGCCTGCAGAAAATATTGTTTTTTACGAAGCTTTTTAGGAGTAAAAAAGGGTTTAATACTTTCCTGTTCTTCAGGAGAGAGACTTATTTTTTCATCGATTTTTTGAAACAATATCTCAAACATAGATTAAAAAGCTTGCATCTAATTTAAGAAAAAGTACAGGGCCAAGAGCTCTGTACTGAAAGGATCCTTCATTCTATGAACACATTTTTTCCGCCATATGAATTAATGCAAATTCGTTTACTTCGTGCAATTGGTTTTTATTTGATCGTTGCCCCAAAAAACAAATAAGAAATAATAATGGCGGCAATAACTCCGGCTAATTCGGCCAATAAGGCGCAAGGCAGGGCATGCCTTAATCTTTTAATAGAAACTGATCCGAAATAGACAGCCAGCACATAAAAAGTGGTTTCGGTTGATCCCTGGATTACACAGGCTACCCGTGAAGCAAAATCATCGGCTCCTTTGGAATTCATTAAATCAACCATCAGACCGCGGGCGCCGCTGCCGCTTAGCGGTTTCATCATGGCAACCGGTAAAGCCTGCACAAAACTGGTATCTACACCAAACAGTCCGAAGAAAGAACCAACTCCCTGCACCACATAATCCATGGTGCCCGAAGCACGAAAAACACCTACGGCAACTAAAATCCCAACTAAATAAGGAATAATTTTTACGGCCACTTCAAAACCTTCCTTAGCGCCTTCTATAAAGGTTTCATAGACATTGATCTTTCGAACCAGGGCCAGTACAATAAAGGAGACAATGATACCATACAACATCACATTGCCCGCTACTTTAGAAATGATAGCGATCTGGTCTTGCTGTAGGGTGGAAAAATAATAGAGGATGCCACCAATAATGGCAACTAAACCGCCCAAATAAGTAATAATAGTTTTTTGCAGCAGGTTAATTTTTTGATAAACCGCTACCGCGATTAAGCCGGTAATAGTTGAAAAGAACGTGGCCAGCAAAATGGGAATGAATACATCTGAAGGATCTATGGCACCCGCTTCTTTGCGGTAGGCCATGATACTAATGGGGATCAGGGTTAGGCTGGAGGCATTGAGTACCAGAAACATGATCTGGGCATTGGTAGCCGTGTCTTTATTAGGATTCAGCTCCTGCAATTCCTTCATGGCTTTTAGCCCCACCGGCGTAGCGGCATTATCCAGCCCCAGCATATTAGCCGAAAAGTTCATTAAAATAGAGCCGTAGGCCGGATGATCTTTGGGAACTCCAGGGAATAGTTTTTGAAAAAAGGGACCCACAGCCCGGGAAAAAACCTGGATCATACCACCTTTCTCGCCAATTTTCATAATTCCCAGCCAAAAAGCCATTAAACCGGCCAGTCCCAACGAAATTTCGGCCCCGGTTTTGGCGCTGTCAAACGTCCCGCTGACTATTTTTTGGAATATATCGTAATCCTGAAAAACAATTAATTTAAAAAGGGCAACCGCAAAGGTGGTGAGGAAAAATGCAATCCAGACGTAATTCAGAGCCATATATTAGAAATGGAGGTTTTTTTTGTTGTTCGTAAAAAGTTCAGCCGCGTAAATTAGAAGTTTTTGTTTGTTATTCGGCCATTTTCTATCGATAAAATTGTAGAAAAACCATCTTGAAGTATAAAATCGGCCGGCTGCTGATGCTCTAAAGGCCGGGTCAGGATGAATTTATAAGAGCTGGCATCTAAAGTTTCATAACCAAAATAGTTTTCCAGGTCCCCCAGATCTTCTACCAGGTAGGTATAAGAAACAGAACGACGATCATTATTTAACTCCTGCAGCGCAATCAAACCAATATCACTTTGGTAGCTGATGGTTCCTAAATTGATCTGGGCATTTTTGATCAGGATGTGAAAATGGCGCTTATCATTTTGGGGGATTATTGAGTAATCCGCTTCGGTTTCCTGTTGATAGGTATTATTGGCAATACATTCTAATCCCGATAGGATGGCCCGGAAGATAAATTTACGAATATGCTGTTTTTCCGGATCATGGGCATAACTGCCTGCTTCGATCAAAATGGTGCTGGTGCCAGCTGCCTGAAAATTATCGCCAAAGGCCCGGGATTCATACTCATCACTAAATCGGGCGGTATGATTGGGTAAAACCTGTTGCAGCTTTTTATAAGTATAGCTGATGACTTGCATGGCTTTCTGCCGAACCGGATTTACGGAAACGGCCTCATCAAAAGGAGGGGCCAGTAGAGAAATTGTTGCGGGCAAGCCACTTTTTCCCGCCGACCAAACCGGACCCTGATCGTGCAGATTAAAGCCAAATTCCGGCTGTATTTCATCCCGGAGTTTACGCAATAAGCGACCTTCAGGACTTTGCTGATGCTTAAAATCTCGGTTAATATCTATTCCCTGTGCATTGCGGCGTGTAAAAATCTCAGCTCCATCCGGGTTTACCATGGGTAAGATGTATAAGGTGCAATTTTCTAAAATAGCCTGACGCAAGGGATTAAACTCATCATCGGCTACTAAAAAATTGAAAAAATCAAATAAAGCCATGGTTGCTGTTGGCTCATCGCCATGCATCTGGCTCCATAAAAAAATGCGTTTTTTACCGGTTCCAACTTTCACCAGAGAGATGGAACGTCCTTCTACCGATTGGCCAACCTCCCTTAAATGAAATATTTCCGGATTTAATTTTTTTAATAGATTTTGCAGATCGGCATGCTTGAAAAAACGGTTATTCAGAGCGCTTTCGCGATATTGTTCAAAACGGGTGATTATTTCCATAACGCCGCTAATGTAGAAATTTGTGAGGACGTTTGTCGTTTTTCGTCCATCCTCTATCACTTTCTCTTATGAATTCGGATACTTCTTGAAATTCGTTCTTTTTGTCTTATCGACTAAGAATTTGTGTGAATTCGTCTAATTCGGTGTTTATCTCATAAAAAAAGGCTGCCTTTTGGGCAGCCCGTGCTATTAATATTTGATTTTTTATTTATCGGCAGCTTGAGGGGTGGCAATTTCAAAACCCCAGTTACGGCCTTTTTCTGTGGCTGGAACGCCTTTTTCCATCCATACCGGAGCTGGTTTTCCTTTCAGGTAATGATCAAAAAACTGTTGTTCGCGGATCTGGATATCTTTTCTGTTCTGACGTAAAACCAGGTTATGAGCTTCATTATTATAGTTCAGCATCCAAACCGGTTTACTCAGACGGCGCAAGGCAGTGAACATTTCAATACCCTGATACCATGGTACGGCTCCATCGGCATCATTGGCCATAATTACTACCGGAGTATTTACATTCGGTAAATGGAATAAAGGTGAGTTTTCGATATATAACTCGGGTTTTTCCCATAAAGTAGCACCAATGCGGCTTTGTGTTTTCTCATATTGAAACTGACGGTTCATACCAGTTTCCCAACGAATACCACCATACGCCGAAGTCATGTTTACTACCGGAGCGCCGGCCCAGGCTGCAGCATACATATTGGTTCGGGTAATGAGGTGCGCTACCTGATAACCGCCCCAGCTTTGACCCTGGATACCGATTTTGCTGCCATCTACCCAAGGATTCTTTTTTAAGGCTTCTACTCCTGAATTGATAAATTCTTCAGCAGAACGACCCGGATAACCGGTTTCATAGCTGATATCGGGTGTGAAAACCAGGTAACCATTACTCACAAAATAAGTGATATTTAAGCGAGATGGAGTAGGCGCCGGAGCCGTATAATTATATAAACCGTCTGATACCTTCTCATAGAAGTAAACGATCATCGGGTATTTTTTTGCCGGATCAAAATCCTCAGGTTTATATAAAACACCTTCGGATGTATAGCCTTTTGGCGTAGTCCATTTAACCAGTTCGGCGGTACCCCAGTTGTAATTGCTTTGCTGTGGGTTGGTGGCGCTTAATTTGGTTTCTTTTTTGAAATCAGCAGAAATGTAAACATCAGGTGAAGCCTGGAAGTTGGATTTTTCATAGATCATTACCACTGCATTGCCGGCTTGCTCGGCACGTGTGTAATTGTATTTATCCATGATCACCAGCTCCGGATTTTTCTGATCACTGATGTTCTTTTTGTACCAGCCATTTTCTTTGGATACGTTATTAAAGGCTTCCAGCCATAAAGGCTTCTGCGAATTAATAAAGCGCTCTTTAGAATTGAGGCTGTTGTATCTGAAAGTAATTTTCTGAGCTCTGCCTATTCCGTTGGTCAGGTTTTTATGCTGGCCATTTTCCGGGTTGAAGCTCCAGATATCATAACGATCGTAAATCAAAACGTTTTGGTCATTTTGAGTCCAACCGGCCTGGCCGTAAGGGCTAGGATCATCGGGTACATCATTATCTTCCTGATAAAACTTGATATCCATGCCGGCATTTAAATGAACCTGTTTGCCACCTTTTACTGAATAGGCATACCAGTTGCTATTGGCCCGGTCATACCAGGTAACATAGCTTGCATTAGGCGACATGCTGGCAAAACCACGAACTTTTGAAGCAATTTGTTTGCGACTTCCATCAATGGTAGAAACCAGGTAAATATTCCGTTGGGTAGAACCCGTCCATTGCATTTCTACGCGGTTGCCAAAATCGGTGCTTGCTAAAGCAAACTCAGCATTTCCTTCATTGCCCAATTGTACATCGGTTACTTGCTCATCGGCCAATTGAATTATTTTGGAAGAAGCTGCTTTAGGGTAAATTACCGCCATATAGTTGCGCTTCAGATCACGATCCAGGTTTTTCAACTGCATAGGTTGCAGATAATCATCCTTATAGTTCCAGATATCTACTTTGGCTACTTCAAAATCAACAATGGTGGTGTCTTTAGGCGCCTGAATAGGGGCGGTGCCGAAAAACAGTTTTTCGCCATTTTTGCTGAAGGAGATTTTTCCATCGCCGCTAATGCTCCATTTGGTTGGCATACCTGAGGTACTGCGGTCGGCAATAACGCGGGCGCTATCTTGTCCGGAGCTGAAATAATATAGTTTGTAGAATTTCTGTAAGGCTTTAGCCGGATCCTTTTCTGAAGCAAAGGCTAATTGGCTGCCGGTTTCGTCAAAGGCCAGGTTTTTATACTGACCTTTTCCAGAACTGATTTTAGTTAAATGAGCTTTTTCAATATCATAGAGATATAAACCAGGAAGATTTTCAGTGTCTTTTTTGGCTCCGGTGCTTACAAAGGCAAGCAGTTTGCCATTTTTGCTCAGAATATAATCGGTTACATATTTAAAGGTTTTTTCCTGACCGCTTTTCAGATTGCGAAGTGTCAGATCAGTACCTTCGGCAGCAGCCGTAGCAGAACCTCCTTCATCATCAGCAAAATAGAAATCAGCATCTACTTTACCTTCCGCTTTCTTCTTAGCGGTATCGGCCGCAGGAGCTTTATCCAATAAATAAGCCACATAGCCGGAAGCTTTTTCAGGTAGTTTGTATGATTTTACCCGACCAACTTTCCAAACGGCGCTGGTTTCCAGACTTACAATGCCCAGACTGTCTTTGGGCATATTGTCGGCTTTGGCTTTTTTAATTTTCGCCTGACGGGTTTCCTTATAAAAAGGCTTAATCAGGAAAACAGAGAATTTAGAATCTTCTGTAAACTGAGCAGCAGGAACCCGGGGAACTGTTAAGGACTTTTTGTTTTTCAGGTTCGAAATAACCAGTCGGGCATCGCCTTCCTGCTGAGCTACGGAATACATAGCCCAAAGTCCGTCATTGCTGATTCGTTTGCTGGCAATGCTTTCCCAGCTATCGTAAACTGAATGATCTAAAGGCTTCTTCGACTGGGCTAATACCCAAGCCGGTAAAGAAGCGATTGTGAAAAAAAGTATGAGTTTTCTCATATTATCTAGGTGATTTTTTAATAAAGCTAAATATGCTGAATTTCTGATAGAAGATGCGGATAGCTATTAAAAATATTACAATGGGTGGATGGTGTTGATTGTGAATCGTCCGTCGTTTTTCGTCCATCGTCTCTTTTGCTTATCGGTTGATGGTTTTGACGTTTAATTGATCCCGAAAAATCACTAATCCTAATTCAGACAATTTAACCTTAGGCAAAATCAATTCGTGTTCATTCGTCAATTCGTAAAATCAGTGTTTATAAAAAAAGCTGCCTTTGTGGGGGCAGCTTCTCATCTTTAATTTTAATTTTTATTTTTTCTTGGTGGCAGCTTGTTGTTGCTGTTGGCGCATATAGTCTTCCATGCGTTTTTGGAAACCACCTTTCTTTTTCTCTGAAGTAGGTTTCTTTTTATTTTCCTGGATTTGGGCGTGGATTTTGGTATCGTCCACAAACATGCGAATGATATATTGCTGAGCAAAAGTTAACATGTTGGCCAGGAAATAGTAATAGTTTAAGCCGGCTGGATAGCTGTTAAGCACTCCGAAGAAAATAATCGGGGTAATATAACCGATATATTTCATTTGGCCGGTTGCCCCTGAAACCTGGTTATTGAAATAGGTATAAATCAGCGTAGAAATGGTCATCAGCACGCACATTAAACTGATATGATCTCCTAAAAATGGTAATGAAAAACCTAATTTGATAAATCCATCATAGGTTGATAAATCATTCATCCACAGGAAACTCTCCTGGCGTAATTCAAACAAGTTAGGGAAGAAGAAGAAGAAGGCCATGATGATTGGCAATTGCAATAACATCGGCAAACAACCTCCCAGCGGATTTACTCCGGCCTGTTTGTACAGTTTCAGGTATTCCTGTTGTAAAAGGGTAGGGTTATCATCGCCAACTTTGGTCTTGATCTCTTCCATTTCAGGTTTTAAAACCCGCATTTTGGCCATAGAGAGATAAGATTTATAAGTAAGCGGGAATAAAACCACTTTTAACAGGATGGTTAAGGCCAGAATAATCCAACCATAATTCCAGTTAAAACCTTGCAGGAAATCAAAAATAGGCAGTACCGCAAAACGATTGATATATTTTAAAGGCCAGTAACCCAAATCAATTTGTTTCTCAATTTCATAGCCCTGTGCTTTTAAAGTGTTGAATTTATTAGGGCCGAAATAAAACTCCATCGGATAAGTGCTCATATCCTGACGGCTAAATGGCAATTGCATATTGGCCTTAAATCCTTTTACCACATCTTTTTGAGGCAAAGTATTTACAGCAATGGTGCTACCTTTATCAAATCCGTTTTTGGCAACCAGTACATTAGAGAAAAAGTGCTGTTTGAAGGATATCCATTGGATATTGTCATCGCTCAGATCTTTTTTATCATCTTTAGATACGCTTAAATGGTCAACGGAACCACTTACTGATTTGAAATAAGCTGTAGAATAGCGGTGCTCACTAGTAATATCTTTTTCTTTTTGTTTTAAGATGGCTTCCCAATTCAGAATCAAGTGTTGTTGGGTAGGAACAATCACATCCTGCATTCCTTTGGTTACAATGGTAAAGCCTACTTTATAGCTATCGCCTTTTAAAGTATAGATATAATCGATGTATTTCCCTTCGGCATAGCTCAAACGCATGGTCAATGAGCTGGAATCCTGGTTACTAACGCTCAGTGAAGGAACTGAAGACTGGAAATACAGATCGTTGGTATTAATATTCTTACCGGCAGCGCCAAAAACTAAACCGAATTTGCTGTCAGCCTCATCAAACATTACCACAGGTTTCTGGTCGAATGTTTTGTATTTTTTTAAGAGTACCGAAGCAACGCGTCCGCCTTTAGGGCTGATACTTATTTTTACTAAATCATTTTCTAAGATAACAGGCGTATTGCTGCCGCCATGTGCCGCTCCAAAAGGGCCAGTTAAAACAGCAGAATCAATAGCTACCTTGGCCATACGGGTGGTATCCAGCGTGGCTGCTTTTGCCGGTTGTTTGTCGGCAACCCGGGCAATGGAGTCTTGAACTTCTCTTTCTCTTTTAATCTCCTGCTCTGAGGGTTTCAGGAAAAATGTAGAGCCTACTAAAATGATCAGGATCAAAAAGAGGCCTGTAAACGTATTTCTATCCATTTCTAATTATTCGATATTGCTAAATCTGCAATTACTTCTTTTTAACATGATTTAAAGAAGCGGCGACAAAGTTAACAAAAAGTGGATGCGGATTATCAACTGTTGATTTTAATTCGGGATGGAATTGTGCGGCAATAAAAAATGGATGATCTTTGAGCTCCATAATTTCCACCAGGTTGTTTTCCGGATTTATTCCCGAGGCAATCATGCCCGCCTGTTCATATTGTTTTAAATAGCTGTTATTAAACTCATAACGATGGCGGTGGCGTTCTGAGATCTGGCTTTTGCCATAAATAGCTTCGGCTTTGCTGCCCTGCTTTAAATGGCAGGAATAAGCTCCGAGACGCATGGTACCACCTTTATTTTTAATTTTTTTCTGTTCTTCCATCATGGAAATAACCGGATGTGGGGTATTTTCGTCCATTTCGGTACTCTGTGCACCTTCTAATCCCAGTTTATTCCGGCCAAATTCAACTACAGCACATTGCATGCCCAGGCAAATCCCGAAAAACGGAATATTGTGTTCCCGAACATATTTTATCGCTTCAATTTTGCCTTCCACACCACGGCTTCCAAAACCAGGGGCTACTAATACACCATCCAAGCCTTTTAATTTTTCGGCGACATTTTCCTCATTTATGCCTTCTGAGTGGATAGATTTTACCTGAACTTTACATTCATTTTTAGCTCCGGCATGAATAAATGCCTCAGATATGGACTTATAAGCATCGGGTAGTTCTACATATTTTCCAATCAAGCCAATTTTTACTTCGGCAGAAGAATTTTTCAAGCGGCTTAAATAGTCTTTCCAGCTTTGCATGTCCGGCTCATTTTTGTGCGGCATTTTCAGCTTGGTTAACACGGTTTTATCCAGTTGTTCTTTCAGCATTAGCATGGGCACATCATAAATGGTTGGCGCATCTATAGATTCAATAACCGCATTGATGTTTACATTACAGAAAAGGGCGATTTTTTTGCGCAGCTCCTGCGATAAATGATGCTCAGTACGACAAACCAATATATCAGGCTGAATGCCATATTCCAGTAACATTTTTACCGAGTGCTGCGTAGGTTTGGTTTTCAGTTCGCCGGCGGCCGCCAAAAACGGAACCAGGGTTAAATGGATAACCAGTGAGCTGCTAGATCCCAGTTCCCAGCGCATTTGCCTTACTGCTTCAATAAAGGGTAAAGATTCAATATCGCCAACAGTACCGCCTAACTCGGTAATTACGATATCATAATTTCCGGTTTCTCCCAGTATACGCATGTTGCGCTTAATTTCATCGGTAATATGAGGTACCACCTGAACGGTTTTACCCAAATAAGCACCTTCGCGTTCCTTTTTGATCACATTTTGGTAAATGCGGCCGGTAGTAATGTTGTTGGCCTGGGAGGTAGCCGTATTCAGAAAACGCTCATAATGTCCTAAATCCAGATCTGTTTCGGCTCCATCTTCAGTAACATAACATTCTCCATGCTCATAGGGATTTAAGGTTCCCGGATCAATATTGATATAGGGATCAAACTTTTGAATGGTTACGCGGTAGCCACGGGCCTGAAGTAATTTGGCTAATGAAGCGGAAATAATACCTTTTCCTAACGACGAAGTAACGCCGCCCGTAACAAAAATGTATTTGGTCATAATATTTAAAGGGTTTTCTCTGGGAATTTTATGCTCTTTTTCAGCAAAAAATCGTCATTTTGTACGGGATTCAAAAGTAAGAATTTTTTCCGGAATGCACCCTCTTGTGAGAAAATAAGGTTTTGTGGAAAAAGAAAAAACGGGAGTTTTTTATATTTAAAAAGCCCCATTTATAGGGGCTTTTTAAACTACACAATTAAATAACACCCGCAACCTTACTGCTATTAGCCAAAACGGATGTTATATCTTTAAACTGTCAAATTCCAAAATATCATTCAAACAGTTGTTTTAATAGAACCAAGAGAAAAATAATGCCCAAGATGATATCCAAGTATTTGAATCTGTTTTTTTGAACCGATGGTATAAAAAATTTGGTAAACACGGCCTGAATTGTTTTCATATTAGTCTGTAATTACATATAAAGCCAAGTTGGGTTGCTTTGGGTTTCAATAAATCGAATCACAGCAGTTTAAGTTCTTTTTACAAACTTGTGAAAGGTGCTTATATCGCCATCTTTCGTTTTCTCTTGATAAATCAAATCCAGATTATTTTCTTCAAATTTTTGAAAGAAATCATCCCACTCTATTTCCTCCAAATCATCATTATGAGTGCTGTGCTGAGGAAAATGGATACGCAGAATACCTTCATCTGTATTACTGCCCGTTCCTTTTACTTTAGCCGGCACTGCCTTGCGGGAATTTGCCCACTCTTTAATTTGTTGATGATCGTGGGTTTGATAGGTCTGGTTCATAAATCAAGCTTTTTAAATACAATAACTACCCGAATGGTAATTTGTTTAGAGGATTACAAAGGCATTGAAAATGAAGTATCTGAATGGGGTTTTGAAAAAATACCAGCAATTTGTTTAGTTTTGTCTGATAGGTTATCAAATTTTATTCTTTTACATTGACATTTAGCGATTTCAACTTTGACCCTCAACTTTTTGAAGGTGTACAAAGTATGGGTTATAAACAGCCCACACCAATACAGCAACAAGCTATTCCTCTTATCCTTAAAAACAAAGACCTTGTTGCCTGTGCTCAAACCGGTACCGGGAAAACAGCTTCTTACTTGTTGCCTCTGCTTCAGCACATTTGTGTTACTGAAAAGAGACATACACAAGCCCTTATTTTGGCGCCTACCCGAGAGCTGGCTCAGCAAATTGACCAGCAGGTGGAAGGCCTGGCTTATTTTGCCGGAATAAGCTCTATTGCAGTATATGGGGGTGGCGATGGAATCATATATGAACAGCAACGCCGGGCCATGATAGATGGGGTGGATATTATTATTGCCACTCCGGGCCGTTTAATAGCCCATTTGGCTTCCAAGGCAATTAAATTAGAGCATTTGCGCTACCTGGTTTTGGATGAAGCCGACAGGATGCTGGACATGGGTTTTTATGAAGATATATTGAAAATCATCAGTCACCTTCCGGAAAAGCGGCAAACCATGCTTTTTTCGGCAACCATGCCGCCTAAAATCAGAACGCTGGCTAATACCATTTTAAAAGATCCGGAGCAGATCAATATTGCCATTTCACAACCCGCTGCTGGCATTTTACAGCAGGTGTATATGACTTATGATCATCAGAAACTAAAACTTATTTCCGGTTTGCTTAAAAATGGGGATTTTCCCAGCGCCATTGTTTTTGCCTCCCGCAAGGAAACGGTAAAAGATTTGAATAAAACGCTGAAGAAAGAAGGGATCCGGGTAGAGGCGTTCCATTCTGATTTAGAG
Organism: Daejeonella sp.; assembly: GCA_035631395.1. Taxonomy (GTDB): domain Bacteria; phylum Bacteroidota; class Bacteroidia; order Sphingobacteriales; family Sphingobacteriaceae; genus Daejeonella. Next base: position 34,204 of record DASQIU010000045.1, read on the forward strand.
CAGGAGCAAAGAGAGGATATTCTTAGATCATTTAAAGCCAGACAGTTACCTGTAATTATTGGAACTGATGTTTTAAGTAGAGGGATTGATGTAGAGGGAATCAGTCTGGTTATCAATTTTGATGTGCCGCCAGATCCGGAAGATTATATTCACCGCATTGGCCGTACCGCCAGAGCCGACACCACAGGTACGGCTATTACTTTTGTAAATGAGCGAGACCAGCGTAAGTTTTCATTCATCGAAAACTTGATAGGCCGGGAAATTGACCGTGTTTCTTTACCGGAAGAACTGGGCGAAGGCCCCGTTTATCAGCCTGAGCAAAAACGCAGCAGTGGCTTTAAGCGAAATAAAAAGAAGAATTGGGGTAAGAAAAAAGCGGTTTAGGTAGAAGTTTAGGGTTTAGAGGTTAGAGTTTAGTTGGGATCTTAGTTTAGAGTTTAGGCTCATGACCTAAACCCTAAACTCTAACCTCTAAACTTTTAATCAAGATTTGAATTATAAGCATGGTAACTCTTGAAAATGATTATTTAAGAATCGGGATAAATTATAAAGGTGCTGAATTAAATTCCCTATATCATAAAATTACCGGCGTGGAACATCTCTGGCAAGCCGATCCGACTGTTTGGGCTTGGCATGCACCTAATCTTTTTCCGGTAGTTGGCGGATGCATCAAAAATGAAATATGGGTTGATGGAAAAGTCTATCCGATGGAGCGCCACGGATTTGCCCGACACTCTGTATTTAGTTTGATTGAAGCGAGTGATACGAAGGCTAAATTCTCTCTGAGCCATTCCGAAAAAACCTTAGCGGTTTACCCTTTCAGGTTCTCTTTTCAGGTAATTTATGAGCTTTTGGGCCCGGAGTTGAAAATCACTTATAAGGTAATTAATTACGATGACAAGCCTGTTTGGTTTTCGGTAGGAGCACATCCGGCATTTAATATTCCTTTTTCTAATTCTAAGGAAGATGTTTTAGAGGATTATTATCTGGAATTTGATTCTCAGGAACCTTTAGAAAAGCATCTGCTGTCTGATAATGGTTTTTTTACCGGAGAAACGGAGTCGGTTTTAAGCAACTCCAATATTTTGCCGTTACGAAAAGAGCTTTTTGCGCAGGATGCTTTGGTGTTTAAAAATATAAACTCCCGTGAGGTAAGTATTAAAAGCCGGAAACATCCAAATAGTGTATCTGTTCAGTTTCAGCAATTTAATTATCTGGGTATCTGGGCTAAAAAGAAGGTTACTTTTCTGTGTATTGAGCCCTGGTTAGGCTGCGCCGATTCTGAAAACAAACCCGTGGATTTAAAGGATAAGGAAGCCATTCAAAAAGTGGAACCAGGGCATGTTTTTGAAGCGGATTATAGAATCTTGATTTCTTAAAGAGCTGGGATTAGAGGTTAGGGTGTAGGTGTTTATTTGTTTATCGGGAAGAGAATCTATGCAGCCTCTTGTCCTAAACTCTAACCCCTAAACTGTTTCCTTTATTTTAGAGTCATGCTTACCAGAAATTGGTCCATATCGTCTTCATAAATCAGTTCCAGTTCCCAGCCTTCTTCGGCAGCTACCTGTTTAAGCAATTGATTGTCGACATAAAGCCAGTTAAACCAATCTCCTTTTTCGCCGGCATATTCGTATTGATAAGCAATTTGCCCATAATATTTGTCGGTTGGGAGGGTTTCGCCAAAATAGAGATAAGAGATATCTGAAGAGTCGAATATCAACTTACCTTCGGGATTGAGCAGGGTTTTAACATGTTGTAGAAAATACCGCAAGCCGCTAATGCTTTCGCTCAAGCCAATGCCATTCATGAGCAGGAGCAGGGTGTCGAATTTTTCATCCCGGAAGGTGAAAATATCCTGATTAATGATCTTTTTAACTCCCCGGAGTTTCATGATCTGGCAGGCCGTGGTGGAAATTTCCAGGGCCGTAACATCCAATCCTTTTTCCTGGAGAATGAGGGCATGGCTTCCAACTCCTGCACCAATATCCAGTATTTTTCCGCTGCACTGACTTAGGGCAATCAGTTCCAGATCGGGCATTTCATGGATGCCTCTGAAGAAAACATCTACCGGCATTTCTTCTACCTGGCCATAGCTATTATGGAGCCACAAGGTACTCTCTGATTGATGCTGATAATAGTTTATTAAAGCTTTTCCAAATACGTCCACACTTTATCTTTTATCGGGGTATAAATTAATTATGCCTGGAACTCATGTAAAAAACCAACTTTCCACCATTCATAATATCAGAATGAGTTAAATAGTTTCGTTTAAATGGTTGTCCATTTAATTCCATTTTGGCAATATAAACATTTTTATCGCTCTGGTTTTTGGCTTCAATGCTAAAGGTTTTTCCGTTTTCCAGGTTGATGGTGGCGGCTTTTACCGAAGGACTTCCCAGTATATATTGGTCAGAGCCGGGGGCTACCGGATAAAATCCCAGGGCGCTGAAAATATACCAGGCGCTCATTTGGCCGCAATCGTCATTGCCGCCCAAACCATCAGGGGTGGGCTGATACATCTTTTTCAGGATCATGCGTACCCGTTCCTGCGTTTTCCAGGGTTTTCCACTAAAGTTATACAGATAGGCCGCATGGTGTGAGGGTTCATTGCCATGTACATAATTGCCAATAATCCCCTCCCGGGTAATATCTTCTGTTTCGGCAAAGAATTCATCGGGTAAGTGCATGGTAAAAAGCGAATCCAAATGCGAGTTAAAGCGCTTGGGGCCACCCATTAAGCGAATCATTTCTTCGGGCTCATGTGGTACATATAAGCTATAATTCCAGGCATTCCCTTCAATAAAGCCCTGATCGTGAGTTTGTAGTACGTCGAAATTTTTACGGAACTGACCATCACTCAGCTTAGGGCGCATATATCCGATACTGGAATCGTAAACGTTTCTCCAGTTTTTAGATCGATTTAAAAATTCCTGATAAATATCTGTTCGGTTTAACTTTTTGGCTATTTGGGCAATACACCAGTCGTCGTAAGCATATTCCAGAGTTTTAGAAACCGAAGAGCTGTTTTTGTCCTCGGGTACATAACCCAAGTTCATGTAATATTCCAGTCCGTCGTATTTTTTATAGCGGGCCGTAGCTACGCAGGCATCCAAAGCTCTATTGGCATCGCCGGTATAAGTACCTTTAATAATGGCATCAGCTATGACCGATACGCTGTGATAGCCAATCATACACCAGTTTTCATTAGCATAATGCGACCAAACCGGCAACATTTTATGCACACTCTGGTCATAATGGGCCAGCATGGATTCTACCATGTCGGCATTGCGTTTGGGTTGCAAAATATTAAACAGCGGGTGCAGGGCCCGGTAGGTATCCCATAGGGAAAAAGTGGTATAATTGGTAAAATTAGATGCTTTATGGTTTTCCTGATCCAAACCGCGGTAAGAACCGTCTATATCCATGTAAGTGCTGGGGCTTAAAAAGCTGTGATACATAGAGGTATAGAAATTCACTTTCTCATCATTATTGAGAGTTTGCACCTGCACTTTATTCAGCTCATTGTTCCAAAGTTGTTGGCCTTCGGTTTTCACCCGGTCAAAATCCCAATGGGGGATCTCGGCTTGCATATTGGCCAGAGCATTCTGCTGGCTCACCGGCGAGAGAGCAAATTTGATCTTGACCTTTTCTCCGGCCTCCGTCTTAAAATCGAAATACATTCTTAACTGCTTGCCGGCTACATCAGGGAAGTTTTTGCTCTGGTCAAATTTGCGCCTAAAACCTTTGGATACCTGGGTGGTTGCATAATCTTTGGTGCCATATTGATAAAACGGCTTAGAGAATGTCATGGCGAAATAAACGGTTCGGGTACGTGCCCAGCCATTGGTTTGACGGTATCCGGTTATCAGGGTATCATTCACCACCCGAACAAAAGTCCACACGTTTTTATCCTCATAATTATAAATGCCGGCCATCAAATCCAGGATAATATGGGCATCTTCCGCTTTTGGAAAAGTATATTGATGAAAACCAACCCGGTTGCTGGTGGTCATTTCGGCCAGAATGTTATGATCGTCCAGTTTCACTTTATAATAATTGGCCTCAGCCGTTTCATTCTGGTGCGAATAAGCCGAACGATAACCGTTTTCCGGCTTATCGGCCGTACCCGGATTTAATTGCAGTTTTCCGGTGGTGGGCATGATCAGAAAATCGCCCAGGTCTGAATGGCCCGTACCACTAAAATGAGTATGACTAAAGCCGACAATAGTTTTATCATCGTACTGATAACCGGCGCAATATTTATAAACGTCCTTGTTGTATTTGCCATTGGTGGCGTATGGGATGGTATCTGTTTCCGGGCTCAATTGTACTGAACCAAAAGGAACCGTAGAACCCGGAAAGGTGTGTCCCATTTTTTGTGTACCGATGATTGGCTTTACATAGGGCAGAAGGTTTTCTTTGGTTTGGGCTAGTAGAGTAGAGCAGCTTAGTAATAATAGGAGAGCAGCAGGTATGATTCTTTTCATATACAGGGCTTGATGTCTAAATATAGCAGTTTATTGTCAGCGAGCTTAAAGGTGGCTTATTAAGGCGAGAATTTTTTAACATGTTGATAAACTGTTTTTTGTTGACAATTTTTTTGGACTTTTTTGTAACCTTCTTGCTATTATTACGAAAGCATTAATGTATGTCCTCCATCTGCCGATAAAGGCATACAATTTATTTGAGAAATATGCATTTTGGAAAAATAGTAAAGAACGTAGCTTATTCTGCCGGTTTATCGGCTCAGGAATTCTCAACAATGATGGGAATGAGTGAGCTAGCGCTTTTAAATTTATACGAACAAAAAGATTGGACTTCCAGCAATATCAAATCTGCTTCCATTGCTCTTGAACACGATTTTGGAAAATATTTTAATAATGGCTTCCAATTTGATTTTATGCCCGGTTCAGAGCTTTCTGAGCACCGCGAGTTTAATTTAACTATTCGATATCCCCGGGGTAAGGAGTTTTTGCTAAAAACCTGGCTGGAAAAAATGGCGCTTATTGCCAAAGCCATTGGCTTGGAAATGCGAAAATAAGTACATACTATTTTTTTGAATTTGCACGCAAAGGCTTATAAACACTAATTTCGCGAATTAGACGAATTCCTACGTAAGCTTAGTTGCCCGTCACTAACGATAGGCGGCGGACCAACATCGAAAACGGTTAAGCCTCGCCCCAATTAACAAATCACCAAATAAACATATCAACATCATGTTTGCCAATAAGAAATACCTGCTCATTGCTATTATAATAGCAGCTCTGGTTTGGATGTTGGTTGATGCTTTGCGTCAGCCCGGAACGGAAGCTCTGAAAGGTAATTTCGAGCAGAAAGCTTATATCAGAAATGAGCAAAACACTGGTCCGGTGGTCCGGATATATGCTGTAAGCGTGCAAGATACGCTCTGGAAGGAAATGGAACTGTACGGAAGTTATATGCCACATACCAAATATGGCACTACCCGCGTTTACTTTTTCCAATCAGGTAAACCGGTTCCGGATAAACTATCTCTGGAAGCGGAAAACATCCCGGAGGAGTTTCAATCTAATTGCATAGGCTTGTACGAAAAAGACGAAATGAGCCAGTATTATCTAACCAAATTCCCTTTCGATAGATTAAATTCTTCCAATTTTGCGGATTAGTGCAAATCTAAAGCGATAGATGAGCAACGAAATCGGACACGAATTTTAAACGATGGACGAAAGACGGAAAACGAAATAGATCATTAAAAGTGATAGATTTGACGCTTTAAATCTCAAAAAATGAAGTCTAAATTTCTGCTATTTTTCATGCTTTCAGTCTTTCTTTTTGGATGCCAGGGTTCCATTAAACCGGAGAAATTATATGGCGATTGGAAATATGTGAAAGTAGAGAATTTGGATAAAAATCAGGAGGAGGATAATATTTCTGATGCTGAGTTAGCCGAACAAAATCCTTCCATTCATTTTTCGCCGGATAAAAAATTGCAGATTATTTGGGGTGGAAAAGTGCTTTCCGAAGGAACTTTCAGGCTGGAAGGAAACATGATTCGTTATAAAGAAAATTTACCCGGTGGCACCACCAGGGAATTTCCCTTTCTGGTAAAAAAATTGGATGATAAGGAATTGGTATTTGAAACCATGTCCCGGCAGGGAACCAGGGTAACGGCGAAAAGAGCTGTTAGCCTTTAGCTAATGAACTGCGATGCTAAGCCGGAGTGTATTTTGTAAATACTATAAAGACATTAAAAAATAAAACCCGCTTTTGGCGGGTTTTATTTTTTAGCAGCTAAAGGCTATTTGCTATTTTAAATCAGCTTCACGCTTCGGTTTACAAACTCGGTTAATTCAGAACCGGTAAGCATTCCTTGCGATAATAAAGCCAGATCAAAGGTCTGACGAGCTAACTGGGTTTGTTCTTCTTCATTCTCCGTTTGTAGAATACGGCTAATGATTTTATGATTACCATTAACAGCAACTTTGTAGCTGTCTGGCATAGAGCCATAAAAACTCATTCCGCCTCCCATTTGCGACATGTCTTTCATCCTCCGCATAAATTCATCCATAGTCACAATTACCGGTAATTCTTCCGGATTAAGGCTTTCTACCTCTACCTGCATATTGGGCTTGGTAATGGCTTTTTCAAAAATGCTTTTTACTTTAGTTGTTTGCTCTTCGGTTAGTACATGCGCCGGAGTATCGTCTTTTTTGATCAGCTTATCAATTACATCGGCATCAACCCTTTTTAAAGCGGTTTTCTCTAATTTTTGCTCTAATTGGCTGATAAAATGCGTGTCAATTGGCGAATTCATCACCAATACATCGTAATCCTTTTTATTGGCCGACTGGATGAATGCATCTTGTTTTTGAGGATCAGTAGTGTAAAGATAAACTGTGGTGCCATCTTTATCGGTTTGCAGGACTTTGGTTTTCTCTTTGTATTCTTCCAGCGTAAAATTCTCTGATTTTGTATTACTCAATAGGGCAAAATCCTTGGCTTTTTCATAGAATTTCTCTTCGCTGATCATACCATATTTCACAAACAGGCCAATATCAGACCATTTCTCTTCATAGGCTTTACGATCGGATTTAAATAATTCGGCCAGTTTGTCTGCTACTTTTTTGGTGATGTAATTGTTGATCTTTTTCACATGGCTGTCGGCCTGTAAGAAGCTTCTGGAAACGTTCAGCGGAATATCCGGAGAATCGATCACCCCATGTAAGAGCATTAAAAATTCCGGAACTACGTCTTTTACTTCGTCGGTAATAAATACCTGGCGTGAGAAAAGTTTGATCTTATTGCGTTGTACCTCAAAATCATTCTTCAGCTTAGGGAAATACAATACCCCGGTCAGATTGAATGGGTAATCCACATTTAAATGGATCCAAAATAAAGGCGCCTCAGAGAATGGATATAATTCCTGGTAGAAGGCCAGATAATCCTCATCCTTTAATTCAGATGGAGATTTGGTCCAGATAGGAGCAGTGTTGTTGACAATATTATCAACTTCTACCGATTTATATTGAGGTTTCCCTTCTTTATCTTCTCCATCGGGCTGCTGTTCCGTGCGGGTACCAAATTTTATCGGTACGGGTAAGAATTTGCAGTATTTATCCAGAATACCCTGAAGTTTTTGCTGATTTAAAAATTCTTCAGATTCCTGATTGATATGCAGGATAATATCGGTACCTCTTTCGGTACGGTTACCAGCGGTTATTTCAAATTCCGTGCTGCCATCGCATATCCAGCGAGCAGGTTCAGCGCCATCCTGGTAAGAAAGGGTTTGAATTTCTACCTGATCGGCCACCATGAAGGCGGAATAAAAGCCCATTCCGAATTTTCCGATGATCTCATTGGCATCTTTAGATTCTTTGAACTTCTCTACAAATTCTTCAGCCCCTGAGAAAGCGATCTGGTTGATGTATTTTTTGATCTCTTCAGCGGTCATTCCCAATCCCCGGTCGGAAATGGTTAGGGTTTTGGCCTTTTCATCAAAAGAAACCTCTACTTTTAAATCGCCCAATTCGCCTTTAAACTGGCCAATAGAAGCCAGGCGTTTGATTTTCTGGCTGGCATCAACGGCATTAGAAACCAGTTCCCGCAAAAAGATCTCGTGGTCTGAATAAAGAAATTTTTTAATGATGGGGAATATGTTCTCGGTGTGAATTGAAATAGTTCCTTTTTCTTGCATAATGTTTCAGAGTTTAGAATATTTTTCTTGCAGGGAAGCAAGAGCTATTCCAAACTCTGGAAAATGTCAACTTGACAGTCTGTTTAGATGTAATTCAGGTAGAGTAGGGCTTTTAGCTAGTAACAGGTTCTATTTTCATGGACGTGGTTTTGTGCTCATTCATCCGGATATACATTTTAGTTTTAAGAAGATTATTGAAAAAGAAATCCTCTTCATTCACGCATCGCTGCATCATTGCAGTTGTTTCAGGAAAATTGGTTTCATTCATGGCCTGTAATAATGCATTATAAATATAGCTTCTATAGATGCTTACTTCCAGCAATATGGATATCAATTCATAGTTAGCCTGGGGATTGTAGATGTTAAAATGATGAATGATTTTACCCATTTTGCTGATGATATTCTTGAAGGTTGGGTTTTGAGTCCGGCCAATGGTTAGTTTTAATTCCTTTGCTATGTGGTCTAATCTGTTTAGGCGATCCATGATAACAGAAGTATGATCGCTCAGCATACTTTCTAAATCGCTTTGGCTAATCATATTCACCAGGCGTGGTAGACGCTTTAAGCAATAACTTTCTGCTGAATAGATGGCTTTTAGATTTTGCACGTATTGATCAATATCCTGATTTATAAACCCTTCTGATGATTTAAGAAATCCGGTTGGAAGTATGGAATTATTTTTTTTCATACCTAAAAAATTTTTGACAGGATAACCAATATAAAAAATTATTCTAATAGTTTAAAATAAAAATTATTGATAAAATTTTAACGTTTACAAGTCGCCATTCAGTTTTGGGCTATAGGCACTCTAAACTGATAGCGATTAACAACTAACGAATACGAATAATTTGTCGATATTTGAGACCATCGTATACGCTCTTTGTTTTAAAAACGAGAGAATACATACTCTGAATATCCTTTACCATTAATTTTTGAAAAAATCATGAATTCTTTAAAAGCTATTTTAGCAGTAGTTACTTTCCCTTTAATGTTGGCCGCTTGCAGTCAGAATAAAGTTTCTGAGCATGAGGCAAATGAAAAAACGGCTAATGCTGTCACACAGACCGTAACTTTACAAAATGATACCACGAATCAGGTTTTTAGTAGCTATAATGCTTTGAAAGATGCATTAGTTGCTTCCAATGCCGACGAAGCGCAAAAAGAAGCATCTGAGCTGGCTACTGCTTTATCTAAAGTTTCAGGCAGTGAAAATCCCACAAAAATAGCGCATCGCATCGCTTCCTCTATTGATCTGGCTCAGCAAAGAGCTGATTTTACCAATCTGAGTGATGAGGTGATTGCTTTAATGAAAAAGGCACAAGTATCCCAAGGCACAATTTTTATTCAATACTGCCCAATGGCCAATGCCGGAAAAGGTGGTTATTGGATGGCTGCAGATAGCGAAGTAAGAAATCCTTACTATGGTGATGAAATGCTAAACTGCGGTGAAGTGAAAGAGGAGATTAAAAGCAAGTAATTTAAATTTTTCTAATAAAGTAAATCAGCACTTTTTTTTTAGGAAAAGCGATAAAAGTTTTGGAAGTTTTTCTTTGGCTAAACAGAACTTAACTTAAGGTTGTTTTTTAACAGAAATATTGCAAAAGCTTTATTGAATCTTAGCTCAAAATAAACAGATTTAATTATTTTTGGCTTTCAACATAATCTAAAAATGTCAGAAACAGCATCTTTAAAAATAGGCGAAAATACATACGACCTTCCTGTAATTACAGGTACCGAAAATGAAAAAGCTTTAGATATTGCCAAGCTTCGCGATTTGAGTGGTTATATCACTCTTGATTCAGGATATAAAAATACCGGTGCTACCAAAAGCGCAATCACTTTTTTGGATGGCGAAAAAGGGATTTTGAAATACCGGGGTTATCCTATTGAGCAATTGGCTGAAAAATCAACATTTATAGAAGTAGCTTATTTGTTGATCTATGGCGAGTTGCCTACTCAGGCTCAGTTAGATCAGTTTCAGTCTACTATTTCCAGACATACCCTGGTGCATGAGGATATGAAAAAGTTTTTTGATGGTTTTCCTTCAAAATCTCATCCAATGGGCCAGCTTTCTTCTTTAGTTTGCTCACTTTCAGCATTTTATCCAGAATCATTAAATGCCCAGCAAACTCCTGAGGAGCAGAATTTAACCATAATTAAATTGTTGGCTAAAATGTCAACCATCGTTTCCTGGATCTATAAAAAATCATTAGGACATCCGATTATATACCCAAGAAACAACCTCGATTATGTATCTAATTTCTTGAACATGACCTTTGGTCAGCGTACTGAGGATGTAGAAATTGATCCGGTTGTGGTTTCGGCCATGAACGTTTTGTTGATTTTGCATGCAGACCACGAGCAGAACTGTTCTACTTCTACCGTACGTATGGTAGGATCTTCAGACTGCAACCTGTATGCTTCTATTTCTGCCGGTATTTCCGCCTTATGGGGACCACTGCATGGCGGAGCCAACCAGGCGGTAATTGAAATGTTGGAGAAAATCAAAGCCGATGGAGGAGACACTGAAAAATGGATCAAAAAAGCCAAAGATAAAAACGATGGTTTCCGTTTAATGGGCTTTGGCCACCGGGTATATAAAAACTTTGACCCACGGGCAAAGATCATTAAAAAAGCCTGCGATGATGTGTTGGCTAAATTAGGTATTAATGATCCGGTTCTGGATATTGCCAAAAAACTAGAAGAAGCCGCTTTAAATGATCCATACTTTGTAGAGCGTAAATTATATCCAAATGTGGATTTCTATTCCGGAATTATTTACCGTGCTTTAGGTTTCCCAACTGATATGTTTACCGTTCTGTTTGCATTAGGTCGTTTACCAGGATGGGTTGCCCAATGGAAAGAAATGCGTGACAACAAAGAGCCAATTGGCCGGCCACGTCAAATTTATACTGGCGAAGTAAATCGTAATATTGTAGAAATTAGTAAACGCTAATTTTTAAGAAAATAAGAGTGAAAAGACTGTTCGATAAGAGCAGTCTTTTTTTATGGTCAATTTTTCGGTGATAAAATAGACGCTGAAATTTCTATCCCTGCAGAAAAAAAATCAATGAGGGAGGTTGAATTTTAGGCATCTCGAAGCCCTACAACGATTACAGCAGGGCATCAATTCCATAAAAATAACATTGCAAAAAAAAGCCGCTCCTTTTTGGAACGGCTTCTATAAAAATCTTAAAACGGAGGTTCTTCATCCAAATCATCCATACGGGAAGGGCGGATAATGAAGTTTCCGGGTTTCTCAAAATCCGGGGACGGGGCCATAGCGGCGAATGGATCTGCCTGGCTAAAAGAACTTGGCGCTGAAAAATCTTCTTCCAGATCGGTAAATTTCACAAACTTGCCCACAAAGCGTAATGGAACGGTAGCGGTTTCACCGTTACGGTGCTTAGCAATAATTACCTCGCCAATACCCACGGTAGAACGTCCTTCTTCATCTTCGGTTAAACCATAATATTCCGGACGGTACAGGAATAATACCATGTCGGCATCCTGCTCAATAGATCCAGATTCACGTAAATCTGAAAGCATAGGCTTCTTTTGGGCTCCTGGACGGGTTTCAACGGCACGGCTTAACTGCGAAAGAGCAATTACCGGTACGTTTAACTCTTTAGCCACCGATTTTAATGCCCTGGAAATACTACCAATTTCCTGTTCACGATTTCCACCTTTTCCCTCGCCTTTGCCATGCATCAACTGCAAATAATCGATAATGATCATTTGAATATCATACTGCGCTTTTAAGCGTCGGCATTTGGCCCGGAATTCGAAAATATTCAGTGCCGGAGTATCGTCAATAAATAGGGGAGCTTCGGTAAGTTTACCGATTTTAGAATGCAGCTGTTGCCATTCCCACTCCGCTAAATTTCCTTTACGCAGTTTTTCCTGTTCAATTTCAGCTTCCCCGGCAATTAAACGGTTAACCAACTGCACCGATGACATCTCTAAGGAGAAAACCACCACCGGTTTATTAAACTGAACCGCGGCATTACGGGCGCAACTTAATACAAAGGCTGTTTTACCCATGGCCGGGCGGGCAGCAATAATAACTAAATCGGAGGGTTGCCAGCCAGAAGTGATTCGGTCTAAAGCAGTAAAACCAGAAGCAACACCTGTTAAACCATCTACACGATCTTTGATTTTTTCCAGATTGTCCAGAGATTCGCGAATAATGTCGTCCATTTTACGTGAATCACGACGCAGGTTATTCTGGGCAATATCAAACAGGTTTTTCTCGGCATTGTCTAATAAATCGAAAATATCCGTCGTGTCTTCATAGGCATTATTGATAATTTCGGTCGATATCCGGATTAGCTCCCGCTGAATAAATTTTTGAGAAATGATCCGGGCATGAAATTCAATATTGGCCGCCGAAGCAACACGATTGGTTAATTCGGTAATATAATAAGCGCCACCAATCATTTCCAGATCTCCCTGTTGGCGCAATTGGGCTGTTACCGTTAGAATATCTACCGGCGAAGATTTTTGGAATAAGGCATGGATAGCCTCAAATATTTTTTGATGACTGTCTTTATAAAAAACATCAGGTTTTAAAATATCAATTACGGCAGAAAGTGCGTCTTTTTCAAGCATGAGGGCACCTAAAACAGCCTCTTCTAAGTCAACGGCCTGTGGCGGTAATTTTCCCAGGCCACTGGTCAAATTACTTAAACGGGCACGACGATCTGCTGCCAAAGGGTTTTTGTTTCGGCTAAAATCCTGATCCTTTTCTAAACTCATAACAACAAAAATATACAAAAAAGCCTGTGTAAGTTTTTTAATTCTTCACAGGAAATTTCTCAGTAAAATTACACGGCTGATATTCATGCTTCTATCGATCAGGTTTTCCACAGCAAATGTTAACATCTTACTAAAATCAACCCCAATTATTTAATTTATAACTAGTTATAATTTTGTGGATAAGTTTTTTAGATGTGCATAATCCAGACCATTCTTAGGTTAAGGAGAATGAGCTCCCGCAAAAAGTTAAATTATAGCTATCTTGGCGCCCTAATTTTAATATCAATGAATACCCACTCATTCCGGAGTAAACGTGAGCATGCACCACGGGAATCTAATCAGATGGTTTTTGGCATACGAGCCGTTATAGAAGCCCTTAAAAGCGGCAAAGAAATTGAAAGCTTGTACCTGCAAAGAGGACTTACCGGAAATATTTTCCAGGAACTGCGAGTTATTTTAAAAGAGCACGAGATCAGCGTTCAACTGGTGCCGGTAGAAAAGTTGAACCGCCTGACACAGAAAAACCACCAGGGAGTAGTGGCTTTTATTTCCCCCATTACTTATCAGAAAATTGAGGATATTATTCCGGAAATCTATGAAAAAGGTGAGACCCCACTGATTTTAATGTTGGATGGAATTACCGACGTTAGGAATATGGGCGCTATTGCCCGCACCGCCGAATGTGCCGGCGTACATGCCATAGTGGTGCCTTCTAAAGGTTCGGCGCAGATTAATCCGGATGCTATTAAAACTTCTGCTGGTGCTTTGTACAAAATACCGGTTTGCCGCCATGAGAGTATGCAGAAAACGGCCCGCTTTTTACAGGAATCAGGATTACAATTGGTGGCCTGCACAGAAAAAACCAATGAATTTCTGTACAAGCCAGATTATAGTGTGCCAACAGCCATAATTATGGGATCTGAAGAAGATGGAATATCTACAGAACTAATCCGTATATCTGACCATTTGGCTAAAATCCCAATGTTTGGAGAAATTGAATCCCTGAATGTATCCGTATCAGCCGGAATTTTATTGTATGAAGCTGTACGTCAACGGACGATTACTAAATAAAATCAGTTCCAAAGCGCTGTTTTACATCGGTAACTATCCGTCGCACATCCTGCTCCTGATCGCGGGGGCAGATTAAAAGGGTGTTATTATCTTCCACCACAATATAATCATGTAAACCCTGCAACACAACCAGCTTGTTTTCAGGCACATTGACTATACAGTTTGAAGAATCGTACATAATTACTCTATCGGAAGGCGTTACCGCGTTTCCTACATAATCTTTTTCAGAAAGTTCATATACTGAGGCCCAGGTTCCTAAATCAGACCAGCCAAAATCTGCAGGAAGTACATACACATTATCAGCTTTTTCCATGATGCCATAGTCAATAGAAATATTGGTACACTGGTAATAAGCCGCTTGAATAAATTCCTGCTCACGCGAGGTATTATAAACCAGGTTTCCTTCTTTAAAAACATCGTTTATTTCGGGCAAGTAGTTGGCAAAAGCCTGTAAAATATTTTTAGCCGACCATACAAAAATGCCTGCGTTCCATAAAAATTCGCCACTTTGAACAAATGCACGGGCCAATTCCAGGTTAGGCTTTTCTGTAAAGGTTTTTACTTTATAAAAACTTTCATCAATGGTTGCAGAGTTGAATTGAATATAGCCATAGCCGGTATCGGGCCTTGAAGGTTTGATACCTAATGTAAGCAGGCAATCATGTGTAGAGGCCGTTTGTAAAGATTGTTTAATGCTTTCAACAAAGCTCTCATTATCAACAATCAAATGATCTGAAGGAGCAACTACAATGCAGGCATCAGGATTTAATTTATAAATTTTATGACAGCCATAAGCAATACATGGAGCAGTATTGCGCATAATTGGCTCGGCCAATATTTGATTTTCGTCTAATTGAGGCAATTGCTCTTTTACCAAATCCACATAGGCTTCATTGGTTACAATAAAGATATTTTCTGCCGGTAAAATTTTAAGAAAACGCTCATAAGTGTGTTGGATCAGGGTTTTTCCTGTGCCTAGAATATCAATAAATTGCTTGGGGAAAGCGGTCCGGCTGATGGGCCAAAAACGGCTGCCAATTCCCCCCGCCATAATTAAAGCGTAGTTATCTTTCATTAGCGAATATTTTTAATGGGAGCCAGGCTTCCATGTGCTTTTTGATAAAGTGTAAGTAGATTCTGCCGGATAGGTCATTAAATAATGCCTTCTTTTAAAAGGTCGTGTAAATGAACAAATCCTGCATATTTATTTTCCGAGCTGACTAATATCTGGGTAATATTATTAGTTCGCAAAATTTCCAGGGCATGAACTGCTAATTCATCCTTATCTACGCATTTTGGAGATTTCCCCATAATATCGGCTGCTGTTAGTCCGTCTATGCTGTTATGAACCTCCATCATCCGGCGTATGTCGCCATCAGTAATAATGCCTTTAATTTCTTCATTTTCAACAACCGCTACGGCGCCCAGGCGATTCCGGGTAATTTCTATAAGCACTTCTTTAACCGATGCGCTTGGTTTTACCTTGGGTTTCTCATTATGAACAGACAAATCTCCAACCTTTAAATACAAACGTTTACCCAAAGAGCCTCCAGGATGATAGCGGGCAAAATCAGCACTGGTAAATTCCCGGCTTTCCAATAAACAAACCGCCAGGGCATCGCCCATGGCTAATTGGGCCGTGGTGCTGGTAGTAGGAGCCAGATTAAGCGGGCAGGCTTCCACATCAATGGTAGTATCCAGAATTAAATCGGCTTGCTTGGCCAAAAAAGAATTGATATCGCCAACCATACCTACCAGGGTGTTACCGGCAAGCTTTAATAAGGGCGTGAGTACTTTAATTTCGGGAGTGTTGCCGCTTTTGGAGATACAGATCACCAAATCGTCTTTTTGAATCATGCCTAAATCGCCATGAATGGCATCGGCGGCATGCATAAAAATTGCCGGAGTGCCCGTAGAATTTAGGGTGGCTACAATTTTCTGAGCAATGATGGCACTCTTGCCAATACCTGTAACAATTACGCGACCATTTAAGTATAATATGCGTTGTACTACCTTTGGAAAATCATCGTTTATCTGTGTTGAAAGCCTTGTGATTCCTTCAGCTTCAATACGGAGTGTTTTTTGTGCTATTTCTAGAATTTCAGAATTGGTTTTCAAGACACACTGTTTTATTTATTGCAAATTAGGGCAAAAGTATGCTATTTTATATATAATTTTAACCTTTTGAATTTTTAGTACCTCTTTCCCAATTTTTCCAGCAAAATGGAGATTAACAAATCATTATTTGACAATTTACAGAACTTCTTTGGTTTCGATAACTTTAAAGGCGATCAGGAAGCGATTATAACCAGTATTCTTCAGAAAAAAGACACTTTTGTGATTATGCCTACCGGTGGCGGCAAATCCATTTGCTATCAATTGCCGGCTTTAATGAGCGATGGAATAGCGATTGTGATTTCCCCGCTCATTGCATTAATGAAAAATCAGGTCGACCAGTTACGGGCTTTTGGCGGTTCAGACAGCATTGCCCATTTCTTAAACTCATCTTTAAATAAATCTGAAATTATCCGGGTTAAAGAGGATGTAACCAGTGGCGCTACCAAGCTTTTGTACGTAGCTCCAGAATCCTTAACTAAAATTGAGAACGTAGAGTTTTTAAGAGGTATAACGGTTTCGTTTGTGGCAGTGGATGAGGCGCACTGTATTTCTGAGTGGGGGCATGATTTCCGGCCTGAATACCGTAAAATACGTCAGGTTATTAATAATATAGGCGAAAACATCCCCATTATTGCCCTAACGGCTACTGCAACTCCTAAGGTGCAGCAGGATATCCAGAAAAACCTGCAAATGAATAATGCCGCCGTTTTTAAATCGTCTTTCAACCGGGCCAATTTATTTTATGAGGTACGGGCCAAGCGTGATGTGCTGAAAGAAATTATCCGGTATGTAAAGTCTCAGGAAGGAAAATCAGGTATAATTTATTGTTTAAGCCGTAAAAAGGTTGAAGAAGTTGCCGAGGCTTTGCGCTTAAATGGCATTAAAGCTTTACCTTATCATGCCGGATTGGATCCAAAAACCCGGGCCGAAACCCAGGATAATTTCCTGATGGAAGAGGTGGATGTAATTGTAGCTACTATTGCTTTCGGGATGGGAATTGATAAACCGGATGTTCGCTATGTAATTCACCATGATATTCCTAAAAGCATGGAAGGATATTATCAGGAAACCGGCCGTGCTGGTAGAGATGGTGGTGAAGGTGTTTGTGTGGCTTTTTATTCCCAGAAAGATATTGATAAGCTCACCAAGTTTATGAAAGATAAACCGGTATCAGAGCGTGAAATTGGTACTCAGATATTGAAAGAGGTAATTGATTACGCGGAATCGTCTGTTTGCCGCCGTAAACAAATACTACATTACTTTGGCGAGAATTTTAACGAAACCGGTTGTAACAGTATGTGCGATAATTGCCGCCATACCAAAACCTATTTTGCCGCCGAAGAATCCTTACAACAAGTGCTGAAACTGATTGAAAATTTGGGTGAAAAATTTGACGATCAGTATATTCTAAATTTGATGATGGGAGTGGAGAATGCACAAATTGTATCCTACAAGCATGAAAAGCTTCCAATTTTTGGTTCGGGAAAAGAAAAAGGAGAGATTCTGTGGCGATCCTTACTTCGCCAGGCGGTTTTGAATAATTATCTGCAAAAAGACGTAGATAATTATGGATTGCTGAAATTAACCAAATCTGGTAAAGCCTTTATTCAGTCTCCACATGCCATTAAATTTCTCCTGAACACTCCAATTGAAAGTGGGGATGATGAGCAGGAGGAAAACCGCCAACAAACCGGAGCTTTAGACAGCCATTTGCTGATGATGCTGAGCGATCTTCGTAAAAAAATTGCCAAGCAGCATAATTTGCCACCATTTGTAATTTTCCAAGATCCTTCTTTGGAAGAAATGTGTACGCATTATCCTATTTCTACAGATGAATTAAAGCAAATACAGGGAGTAGGTGCGGGAAAGGCCTTAAAATTTGGAAAACCATTTATTGAATTGATCAAATTTTACGTAGAAGAGAATAATATCGACCGCCCGATTGACTTAGTGATTAAAACCACCGCCAATAAATCGGCCTTAAAAGTTTCCATTATTCAAAACATTGACCGTCAAATTGCATTAGAAGATATAGCTTCCTCAAAAGGAATGTCGTATGAAGAAATTCTGAAAGAGGTTGAAACCATTGTGAACTCCGGCACCAAACTGAATCTGAATTATTATATCGATGAGATGATTGATGAAGATCGTCAGGAGGAGGTTTATGATTATTTCCGTACTTCTGAAATTGATTCTATTGATGCCGCTTTGCGGGAATTAGGCGATGATGATTATTCACGGGAAGAAATTCAGTTAATGCGTATCAAGTTTTTATCAGAAATGGGTAACTAAACCAATGTTAACTAAATTTAGAATACGGCTCTACTTAGCAATTATTGGCATGCTGGTGTTGTCTATTCTAATGTCCCGTTTTTATTCATTAGGAGATTTAAGCATTCAAATTTTTGATTCCAGAGTGGTGGTGCCATATAGCGCTATAATCTTCCTAGTTTTATTTTTTTTGTACTTAATTATTGAAACCCTTTATAAATCCAGGCTTGAAAAAAATGACTCAAATAATTAGCTCCATTCCTCAAATAAAATATACAGATACTAACAACTTTTTTTTAATGGCCGGCCCTTGTGTAATAGAGGGCGAAGATATTGCCTTGCGTATTGCCGAGCGTATCGTTTCTATTACCGATAAATTGAGAATTCCTTTGATTTTCAAAGGTTCTTATCGTAAAGCCAACCGTTCACGCTTAGATTCATTCACAGGTATTGGCGATGAAAAAGCGCTGAAAATTTTAGCGAAGGTAAGTGCCGAATTTGCCGTGCCCACCATTACCGATATTCATGAGAGCCAGGAAGCCGCTATGGCCGCCCAATACGTGGATGTTTTGCAGATACCGGCGTTTTTATGCCGCCAAACAGATTTGCTAGTTGCTGCCGCTCAGACCGGAAAAGCTATTAATATTAAAAAAGGGCAGTTCTTATCTGCCTCTTCCATGAAATTTGCCATAGATAAAGTATTCGAATCGGGCAATCCAAATGTTATTTTAACTGATCGGGGTAATACCTTTGGTTACCAGGATATTATTGTGGATTACCGCGGTATCCCTGAAATGCGCAGCTTAGGCGTTCCGGTAGTGATGGATTGTACCCATTCTTTGCAACAACCTAACCAGGCAAGCGGTGTTACCGGCGGCAAACCAGAGTTAATTGAAACTATTGCCAAAGCGGCCATAGCTGTAGGCGCTGATGGATTGTTTTTGGAAACTCATCCGGATCCGGCTAATGCCAAATCAGATGGAGCCAACATGCTGCATTTGGATAATTTGGAAAAAATGCTGGTTAAATTGCTTCGCATTCGGGAAGCAGTGGTTTAAGAGAAAATCACAAAAAGATGGCGAGAAAATTATTGATTTTAACTCGCCATCTTTTTGCAATTTTGGGACTTTTAAATTCTCTAATTTAGCCTGCTATTTATTTCTAAGTAACTATTTCTAAGCAGTTTCAAGTGCTTTTATGTCGAACTTCTTCATTTTCATAAACGCCTGAATAACTCGTTGTCCTTTTTCCGGATCGCTCATCAGCTTGCCTAAAATTACCGGAACCACTTGCCAGGAAACACCAAATTTATCCTTGCACCAGCCACACATACTTTCTTGTCCACCATCGGAAGTAAACTTATTCCAGTAGTAATCAATTTCTTCCTGGTTTTCACACTCAATCACAAAGGATACTGATTCATTGAACTTGAACTCAGGGCCGCCATTTAAACCCATAAATTTTTTACCATTGAGTTCAAATATCACTACCATTGGGTTGTCGGTGATGATTTTTGAGTTTTGAAAAACGGAGCAATAAAACTTTGCAGCTTCCTGAGCTTTTCCATCAAACCATAAACAAGGATAGATTGGGTTTGCCATATTTTAAGCTTTTGAAAAGTTTAACATCCAACGGATACCATATTTGTCTAAGCAACATCCCCAATAACCCCAAAACTGTTCTGTCATTGGTGCAGATTCACTTCCACCATCAGATAATAATTGGTAAAGCCGGTCGGTTTCCTCTTTACTATCCGGTTCCAGATTGATGGTTACATTATTTCCAATTTTTACAAAGTGGCCCATACTTTCCAGCATATCCGTTCCCATAATTTGCATGCCGCCCAGGATAGGTAAACAAACATGCATCACCTTATTCTTGTCCTCCTCAGAAAATGCAGGCATTCCTTCTTGCGCCGGAATATCTTTATTATACATAATTGGAGCTACAAACTCAGTTTTGAAAACAGATTTGTAAAAATTGAAGGCTTCTTCTGTCTTGCCTTGAAAATTGAGGTAAATTGAAACTTTTGCCATAGCTTTTATTTTTAAAATTTTAATAAAATTCTCTTAAGGGCGAAAGTTAAATTTTACGCCCGGTCATAATCAGCTTTCCAATTCTTGATTGCTTGCTTAATGGCTTTGCTGCTTAAATTTTCTTTTAAGGCTCTTTCTGCCAAGGTCGAAAACTCTTCGTCCGGGGCAAAACGCAGGGCTACAATTTGTCCCATCCGCAAGGCAGTTGGTAAAGTTTTTCCCGTTAGAATATAATACCGAAAATTTTCTTCCGCCCGGATAGCCCGATCCTGAGCTTTCAAAGCAAAGGACCGCGAGTACCAGAATAAAAACATACCGCAGATAAAGAGCAGCACAATTAAGCTGGCTGAATAAAGCTCATCACTGCCCATAGATTTGCTAAGATTAACAATTGAGCCAATGAGTCCCAATACTAATAAAGCGGCTAAAATGCGATGGTAACCGGTTATAATCCGGATGTGATTCTGGTAATTTTGTTCCATATTTAGTTTTTGATGATTTTAAACTCTGTTCTTCTGTTAGTTCTCCGGCCTTCTTCGCTGGTATTATCTGCCACCGGCCGACTTTCTCCGTATCCTTTGTAGCTTAATCTGGATGGATTTATTTTATTGTTGATTAAAAAGTTATAAACTGTTTTAGCCCGGTTTTCAGAAAGTAACAGGTTTGATTTATCATCGCCCACATTATCGGTGTGCCCGCCTATTTCAATAACCGTTTTGGGGTTTTGGTTTAGAAAAACGATCAACTGCTGCAATTCTACTTTTGATTCGGATAAAAGATTGTATTTATTGGTATCGAAGAAAATATTATTGAGCACCACTAAACCGCCCACTTCAATTTTTTGCAGTGGAACTTTAATATGAAAAGGTTTATTATCTCGCTGATTTTCTAAAGTAAAATTGGCTGAATAAAACAGGTAATTATCTTTAGAAACGGTCAAGCCGAAGGAATTACCCACCAGCATGGTGGCCATGAACTCACCGCTTTCCTCATCCGAGTTTTCCTCAAATACGGTTTTGTTTGTGGCCAGATTAATGATTTGCACTTTAGCATCCAGTACTTCCTGGGAGTTTTTATCAAATACGATTCCTTTGACATAATTTACCGGCTTAGGGCGCAAATGGACAGGCAATTCAAAGGAATAGATATCCAAGCCTCCAAAACCTCCGGGGCGGTCAGCGGCAAAGAAGGCCGTTTTTCCGTCACTGCTAATAGTTAAGCCGCTTTCTTCACCAAAAGTATTGATGGGATAACCCAAATTTTGAGGCTTCTGCCAATTTCCTGCCGGATCTTTTCGGCTGACGAAAAGATCTTTATTACCCAAACCCGGCCAGCCATTCGATGAAAAATATAAGGAATGATCGTCCGGGTGAATAAAAGGCGATTGTTCATCGTAAGGGGTATTAATTTCGGGACCCAGATTAACCGGATTAGACCAGGAACCATCTGCTTTTAAGTCTGATTTCCAGATATCGTATCCACCATATCCACCCGGCCGGGTACTTACAAAGTAAAGAGTTTTACCATCAGCGCTTAACGAAGGTTGAGATTCCCAGCCTGGAGTATTAACCGGCGGGCCAATATTAAAAGGTTTACTCCAGTTTTTCCCTTCCCGCTTAGATACATAAATATCACAACGGCCCAAACCGTCCGGGCGGTTACATCCGGTAAAAAACATATAAAGACCATCGGGCGAAATACACTGCGCACCCTCATTATACATGGTCGTATTAATATTATCGCTTAAATATTCCGACTTGATCCAAACACCGTCTTTTTTAATGCTTTTATAAAAATCTTCATTTTGGCGGGCCTGCCGGGTAAAAATCAAGGTTTCCTCATCGGCTGTTACCACGGGTAAATATTCCTGATCTTTGGTATTTACTCCGGAACCCAAATTTACCGGATTAAAATTTACCGGATGCTTTATGGCTTCTATGCTAAACTCGCAGTCGGCGATGAATTTGTCAACCAGTTTTTTGCTCTGGTCAGAAAGCCCGGGAAAACCGGCATATTTTTGAAAATGTTGCAGGGCTTCGGCATACTCACCTGTATTTAATTCGCTTTCGGCCAGGCCAAAATAGGTGAGTGGAGTTAGTTCGGCATCAATTTCAAGCACTTTGCGGTAGCTTTCTTTGGCGTTGTTATAATCAGAAAGTCTGCGATAAATATCTCCTAATTGTTGTTGAGCGGCGGCAAAATTGGGGTCGGCCTCCAGAGCCAGTTTGAGCTGCTCTATGGCTTTGCCAAAAATCTTGTCGGCAATAAACTGACCGGCCAATGCATAAGCTTTTTGTGCCTGTTTATTAGCAGACGTATTGGCTTTTTGCCCAAAAGCAGTAATGGCAAAACATAATAATAACAGGAGTAAAATTTTTCTCATACGCGGTGGAGAGCGTTTCCGAAGATAAAAAATATCTGGTATTTACGGATTGAATACGAAACGGAATTTATTTCAGCTTAAAAAATCATGAGAATATTTCTTTCAAAAATAATTTCATATGCTCCCAGGAACGTCTGTCAGCTTCTGCATTATAAGCCGCTCCTTTAGAATTATCATTTCCGGCGTTGGGGTCGGTAAAGGCATGAACGGCATTAGAATAGTAAATCATCTGCCAGTCGGCTTTGCCATCCCGCATTTCCTGTTGAAATTTTTTGATTTCTTCGGCAGATTCATATGGATCATCGGCTCCATGCAACACCAGTACTTTGGTTTTGATCAGTTCATTTGCCCGTTTGGGATCTTTGGCCAAACTGCCGTGAAAAGAAATGACTCCTTTTACCGGAAAATCAGCCCGGGCAGCTTCTATGGCACCGGTTCCGCCAAAACAATAGCCCATAACGGCAATACGGTTAGGATCAGCGCCCTGTTTGATCAATTCATTGATAGCGGCCTTAATACGCGATTGGTAATCCTGGTAATTAGTTTTATAATAACCCGATTTTTCGCTCGCTTCTTTCGGATCTTTGGGACGCTCATTTTCTCCATAAATATCCGCGGCCAGCGCATTGTAGCCTAAAGCAGCTAATTTATCGGCCGAGTTTTTCTCATGTTGACTCAATCCCATCCACTGATGGATAATAACCACGCCGGGCGCTTTAGCTTGTTTGGCCTTTGCAAAATAGCCTTGCAGTTTTGCATTGCCGTCGCTGTAATTTACATTTACGCCCTGCGCATAGGCCGAAGCGGATAAAGTGCCCACTAAAGCAAGCATTATAAATTGTCTGATTTTCATTTCCCTATAATTTTTTAGTTTTCAACAAACTAATTTAAGGAATGTTCAGGTATTTATGGGTTTGTAAGGAGATTTCCCAGCGGGGATTATCTTTGACATAGTCGATAATAAGAGGAGTCATTTGAGCAGCTTTAGACCATTCGGGCTGTAAATACAACTTACAATTATCTGAAACCAGGTTGGAATTTTCTTCTGCCCAGGCAAAATCGCTTTTATTGAAAACAATCACTTTCAGTTCGCCGGCCATGCGGGCAACTTCGGGTTTAGGCCCTTTAAATTTTTTGGGCGATAAGCAGATCCAGTCCCAATGCCCTGAAAGTGGATAAGCGCCAGAAGTTTCAATAAAGGTTTTGATGCCGCGTTGTTGCAACCCGGCAGTTAAATAATCCAGGTTGTAGATCAATGGTTCGCCGCCGGTAATGACTACGGCCTTGCCGGGATATTTAGAAGCATTTTCAATGATCTGGTCTGCAGAAGTAAGCGGATGAAGTTCCGCATCCCAGCTTTCTTTCACATCGCACCAATGGCAACCCACATCACATCCGCCTAAACGAATAAAATAAGCCGCTTTGCCTGAATGGTAGCCTTCACCCTGAATAGTGTAGAATTCTTCCATTAAAGGTAATAAGGTGCCGTCGGGTGGAATTTGATGTGCCATTGTGAAATTTAGGCTGCAAATATAAGCAGTTTTAGCAGGATTGAGTATGGGAATGAGGATTGGGACACGGGGCTGACAGAAAATTGGATGGGGAGATTTCTTTTTGGATTAAAATGGTAGAAATAAGATTCACGAACTGGAAATATTTAACAATACATTTCCATAAATTAATTTGGAATTTAAAATATTGCGTCTATTTTAGAGTTACAAGCAACCGTAAGACACCGAAATAGTAATGACAGACGACATAATAAATTCAATAAGTAAGACTGCAAAACTTGTAAAGGACTTAAATAGCTTACCCGACGAGCAAGGAATATACGCTTTGTACATTGACAAGTCAACTGATTTAGGGAAATTTGGAAATCCCGGACAATTAATATATGTCGGTATATCCGAGAAAAGTTTAGTAAGTAGAGGCATCGAAACACATTTCAAAACTGGACAAACTGGGTGGTCAACATTAAGACGTTCAATTGGAGCTATTTTGAAATCGAAGTTGAAATTATCAGCGCATAAAAGAGACTTAAATCCTAAAAAACTTCGTGCTGACAAATACAAATTTGATGAAAAGGGTGAAGTAAGACTTACTGAATGGATGATTGAAAACTTGAAAATGGGTTTTTGGTCAACATCAAATCCGTTAACGAAAGCAAAACTAAGAGACGAGGAGGAAAAAGTAATTATCAACCTCAAACCAAGTTTAGACCTTGATAAAAGGACAAAACGTTTAAATCCTTTAGCACAGGAACTTGACAACCTTAGAGAAATTTGCAGACAGGAGGTTAAAAATAATAACCAGATATGAAACGGGGTTTGAGCTGCTAGTAACATTGCATTGGCAATAGGCGGGCTGACGTGCTACTATGAAACTTTTAACTAAATTTAAAACCTCAGTCAATAA
Source organism: Daejeonella sp. (assembly GCA_035631395.1). Lineage (GTDB taxonomy): Bacteria > Bacteroidota > Bacteroidia > Sphingobacteriales > Sphingobacteriaceae > Daejeonella. The sequence continues at coordinate 59,429 of DASQIU010000045.1, forward strand.
ATCCCACCTATCACTAATACGGTCGTTAGTGGTCATGTTTTAACGACAATTTTGCATCCACAGAATGAACAAAATGAAATTGACACCTGAACAATTTGTATTACTTGAAAATTCTTATTTAAGACATTTTCCAACCTACATTCCAGACGAAATATTTCAGGACTACAGAACTATAATTGAGTACAAAGACCTTATTAGGTATGCAAAACCTGACAAGCGAATTTTAAATCATCTTCTTGATATTGTTATTGATAAAATAAAAAGCAAGCAACGTTTTCAAAAAAACACTTTTATAAAACTAATTCGCTGGCAATGTGACAATACGTTTATTGACAGCACAACTTCTGATAAATTATTTTTCGTTTTCAAATCGTTAATCAATGAAGTAAACGAGACAATTGCTTGGAGTTTAAGCGTGACAATTAAGGACATTGAACTTTCACAGGAAAACATTGACTGGCTTATAGATAATTATGAAATTTCAGAACACTTACAAAACAGATTACTCCGATATCCTAAACCAAACGAGGCAATTACAACTTGGTGCGACCAACGACTGAAGAAAAAAGACCTAGACAATCGTTTGTCTGAACTAATTGGACTAAGGTTAAACTTTGACACCGATCTTACTTTCAAAGATAAAACCAGTTTGATTTGGGGTATCCATTATTCCAAGCTCACAGTCAAAAAGAAAAAAGAATTGCTCCTTAAACATTTGACGGGTGACAATTTTGAAGAGCTTATAAAGATTTGCGAAAAGAATAATTTTACAGATGTCATTTCGCAACTTTATAATGACATTGACAAATAAAAAATATAGAGATTGGCACAACGGAAAGTGAAGAACAATAACAGGTATTTCGCAAAAAGCTGGTTCATTGCTTAAATGAAGCAATGTGCTTCGTATCAAGTTTCGTACTTCGAAATTCGCTTCTTCGCCAAGCGCCAAAACATTAGTGGTAAGCTATAACACACAAATCTCCTAAATCGAAAAAAACGAAAATCAAACTAACAACTAGAATATGCTGACACTTTTCCCTGACGAAAACATTATTACAGAATCTGATGGACAACGGGTTGTTTTAACAACACACAGAATCTGCTATGAACACAAAGAATGGGGTCGTTCTTACAACCAAAGTATAATGTTGGAACACATAACATCTTGTGAAAACCACAGTGTAAGTAGATATTGGCTTTTAGTCATAGCAGGACTTTTAGTAGTTTTTGGATTTTTTAGTGCTACAAATGGAAATTCAGAACTATTGGGTGTTTGTGGATTATTTGCTGTAGGACTTGGACTTTTATTTTGGTTTACCCGAAAAAGTTTGGTTGTAGTAGGCTCACCAAGTACCAAAATGGTAATTAACGTAACAGGTATGACTAGGGACAAAGTTTTATCATTTATTAATAGAATCGAGCAAACAAAACACAAACGGCTGCTGACATTAAATAACAAACAAGTCGGACAAAATTAGACTACCATGGGCTTCAAAAACTAAATAAACTCAGGAATTAAAAAAAGCACCTTGAATTTTCACCCCACCAAATACCTCTCAAAAAAATCTTTACAATTCAGTACCTCAATCTCTGAAAAATAGAAATCCTGTATATCTTCAGTCAGAATGCAGGAGCAGTTTTGTTCCAGGGCAGCATAATATTCCAGGCCATCTTCAAAATTGTGTATTTGTTTGTTGGCCAAAGTGTTTTGTACGCTTTGGGCAGAACCCGGAGCAATTTGTATATGCCGGCAAAGAATATCTATTTTATTTTTAGCACTTGATTTTTGCTTTTTTTGGGCAAAATAAAAGGCATTGGCCAAACAAAGAGGAGAGGTGTATAATTCGAATTTGGGATGCTGGGCTAAGCTTAAAATACGAGATGAATAAGTAAACAAAGGATATTCTTTGTTTAGTACGGATACCAGGATATTGGCATCTAAAAATAACTTCATCGGCAATTATTTTTTAGCATTAAAAAACTCATCTTTTAGAGTTTTCCTGGAGGTTTTTCTGGCTCTTTTATATTCTACTTCGCCCTCGGCAACTTGAGAAACCCAATCAGAAATGGGGAAATCTTCCAAACTTTTGTACGAATGGTTGGTAACCTGTTTCAGTAGATGCTCAATTAAACGCGATAAGCTGATGTGATTATCCGCGGCGTATTTTTTGGCTCTCTGAATAATATCCCGGTTAAAACTTAGAGTGATTTTACTATCCATGACTAATTCCTCCTTATTCAAAAATTATTACACTAATATACGTAAAGCTAAAATAAACTACACGTATAAAACAAAATATTTTTTTAGTGATTTTCTTGCTATATGGCTTCTTAATAAATCTAAAAAAATCGAAATGAGTGTACAGGAAATTGACCACTTAACCGAGCGTTTTTACCAGTGTGTTAGCTTTAATGCCGAGCATTATCCTGACTTTGATCTATTGGAAGAACTCTTTTACGGTTCTGGCAAGCTGATCAATAATAATTTTGAGCAGCCCAGCGATTTTGACGTACAGAGCTTTGTTCACGCCCTGATGATCCAAATCGAGGCGGGGAATGCTACCCATTTTGCTCAACAGGAAATCTCAGATCGGACTGAAGTTTTTGGCACCATGGCCCAACGTATCAGCGTGTATGAATACAATACCGTTGCCCATCCGGGCAAGAATTGGAAAAAGGGTGTTAATTTTATCCAATATGTTTACAGCGATGGAAAATGGCTGATTGCTTCCATGATTTGGAAAGATGAAGGCCCCGATTTACCTATTCCTAAAGAATATCTGGATTTATAAATCCAGATTAAAAATCGATTAAGCAATTATTTTTCTCTTTAGAGAACTGGTTGATTGTTTGCAAATTTTATCTTTCTGCGTCCTTATCTGCGCCTATCAGCGTAATCGGCGGGAAATGGAGAGCCAATTAATTAGCCCGCAGATCTAGCGAATTAACGCTGATTGTTCCGCAGATTTTACTTTCTGCGTTCTTATCTGCGCATATCAGCGCAATCTGCGGGAGAAGGAAAGCCGATTATTTAGCCCGCAGATCTCGCGAATTAACGCTGATTGTTCAGCAGATTTTCCTTCTTCGCAGCGTAATCTGTGATAAATCAGTCGAAAGGTAAAAATTTACTCTTCTGATCCTGCAAGCGTGCAGGTGCTTTTTGATTCAGATTTTCTCCATTTAAAACCTGCTGATATAGCTTGAAATATTCCTCGGCCATTTTTGAGGAACTGAAATTCTGAACCGCATATTGATGGCAGGTTTCGGCATCAAAAGCAGCATGTTTAATCTGCTCAATCAATTCTTCTTTATTAGCGGATAAAAAACCAACAGCAGGAGGGACTAATTCGGGCAAAGATCCGTAAGGAGTTCCAAATACGGGACAACCAAAATACAGGCTCTCGATAATGGCAATCCCGAAAGGTTCATGCCATAGCACCGGAAAGATCAGTCCTTTAGATTTTCTTAAAACCTGGTTCTTTTTCTCTCCACCCAGCATCCCCATAAATTTCACATTCAAATTGGGAGTAAAACGGAAGCCCATTTTTATATTCAGGCGATAACCGCCAATAACCCGTAGTTTTTCTGAACAGGCATTTGCCAGCGCAATGGCACCGCGAACATTTTTTAAACGCCAGGCCGCTTTTCCCAGAAAGTGGTAATAAAGCCGTTTTTCATTCAAGGCCGGCTCTCCATAATCAGAAAAATCTAAGCCATTATACACAAATACCTGGCTGCCGTGCCTTTCTGCATGATTTTTAGAAACAAAAACGCTGTTTAAAGGAAGCGAAAGTCCTATAGGCTCATTGCCGTGAATAGTAGTTACCTGCGGAATATTTACTTGTTCATGCGTTACAAAATGGGTATGAACCAAATCGGCATCAGCGGGCAACTGGCTTTGGAGAGATTGGGCAGGATTATAGGAAATAACCCTGGCAAAATCGCAAGAAGATCCTGGTTTTACCAAAAAACTTACCTGATGGCCCTTACGCACCAGCTCTTTGCCTAGCCACCACATAATACGCTCTGTACCGCCATATTCCAGGGCGGGCAGTTGCACATTACTGGCAATAACGATATGCATTTTACCGGTAAATTTCTTTTTTTGCCGAAGCCAGGGTGTTTTTGAGCAAGCCAATAATGGTCATCAAACCTACTCCGCCCGGAACGGGAGTGATCCAGGAGCATTTGGGTGCTACATGCTCAAAATCCACATCGCCATACAATTTATAACCTGATTTGGTAAGGGCAGAAGTTTCGCGGTTCATGCCCACATCCACTACTACAGCGCCTTCTTTAACCATATCGGCGGTAATGAAATTCTTTTTACCAATAGCCACAATCAGGATATCGGCATCGAGCGTAAATTTTTTAATATCCGGTGTTTTGCTGTGGCAAAGGGTTACCGTACAATTGCCCGGATTGGTATTGCGAGCCATCAATATACTCATGGGCGAACCCACAATATTACTGCGGCCAACTACTACACAATGTTTTCCGGCGGTTTCTATTCCGTATTCGGCCAGCATTAGAGTTATCCCGTAAGGAGTGGCAGGTAAAAACGAAGGCAAATTCCGTTGCATCCGACCTAAATTAACCGGGTGGAAACCATCTACATCTTTTTCCGGAGAAATTTTTTCGGTAACCTTATCGGCAGAAATATGCTTAGGAAGTGGGAGTTGCACTAAAATTCCATCTACATCAACATCCAGGTTTACTTCTTCAATTTTTTGCAGAAGCTCAGCCTCGGTAATGCTGCTGTCAAACCGGTGGAGGGTAGATTTAAAACCTACTTTTTCGCAGTTTTTAATTTTGCTGGCCACATACGTTTCGCTGCCACCGTCATTTCCCACTAAAATGGCTACTAAATGTGGTTTGCGGCCGGTTTGAGCCAATAAATTGGCGGCTTCGGCAGCAATTTCCTGCTTCAGTTTTTCTGATACAAATTTTCCGTCGAGTAATTGCATGGTATAATTAGAGGTATGCCTGTGCTTAATCCAGTTTTAAAACCGCCATAAATGCCGATTGTGGGATCTCTACGTTACCCACCTGACGCATCCGTTTTTTACCTTTTTTCTGCTTTTCTAATAATTTACGCTTCCGCGAGATATCCCCGCCGTAACATTTGGCCGTTACATCTTTACGTAAAGCGCTGATGGTTTCTCTGGAGATAACTTTAGCCCCAATAGAAGCCTGAATCTTAATTTCGAATTGTTGACGAGGTAAAAGTTCTTTCAATTTTTCGCAAATTTTCTTACCAAAATCGTAAGCATTGCTTCTATGAATTAATGAGGATAAGGCATCCACAGGTTCGTCGTTTAAACGAATATCTAATCTAACCAAATCCGATTTGCGGTAGCCAATTTGATGGTAATCAAAGGAAGCATAGCCTTTAGAAATGGTTTTCAGTTTATCGTAAAAATCAAATACAATCTCGCCCATTGGCATTTCAAATACCAATTCAACCCGGTCAGATGTTAAATAGGATTGGTTGATAATGATACCCCGTTTTTGGATACAAAGCGACATGACCGATCCCACAAACTCAGACTTGGTAATAATATTGGCTTTAATGTACGGTTCTTCTACATACTCCATTTTGCTTGGATCGGGCAGGTCGGAGGGGTTGTGTACCTGTAAAATATCGCCTTTGGTGGTATAAGCAATGTACGACACGTTGGGAACGGTAGTAATTACCGTCATGCCAAATTCTCGCTCCAGGCGTTCCTGGATAATTTCCATGTGCAGCATGCCCAGGAAACCGCAACGGAAACCAAAACCTAAAGCGGCCGATGATTCCGGTTCAAAAACAATGGAAGCATCATTTAGCTGCAGTTTGTGCATGCTTTCCCGAAGTTCTTCATAATCTTCAGTATCAACCGGATAAATACCGGCAAATACCATTGGTTTTACCTCTTCAAAACCCTGAATAGCCTCTTTGGCGCCATTTTCAACGGTGGTAATGGTATCTCCAACTTTTACTTCGCGGGCTTCTTTAATCCCTGAAATAATATACCCTACGTCGCCGGTTTTAATCACATCCCGCGGCGACATATCCAGTTTCAAAATACCCACCTCATCGGCAGCGTATTGTTTTCCGGTGTTGATGAATTTTACTTTATCGCCTTTACGGATCTCGCCGTTTACTACTTTAAAGTAAGCGATGATTCCCCGAAAGGAATTAAATACTGAATCGAAGATCAGGGCCTGCAATTCGCCTTTAGGGTTGCCCACCGGCGCCGGAACGCGGCTAACAATAGCTTGTAAAATTTCCGGAATACCCATGCCGGTTTTACCCGATGCCGGGATAATATCTTCGCGTTTGCAACCAATTAAATCAATAATCTGGTCTTTTACCTCTTCGGGCATGGCGCCCGGGAGATCCATTTTATTGAGGATAGGGATGATCTCCAGATCGTGTTCCAGGGCCAAATATAAATTGGATATGGTTTGCGCCTGGATACCTTGCGAAGCATCTACAATAAGCAGAGCTCCCTCGCAGGCCGCTATAGAACGGGAAACTTCATAAGAAAAATCCACATGTCCGGGCGTGTCAATCAGGTTGAAAACGTATTTCTGGCCATCCTGCACATAATCCATCTGGATAGCATGGCTTTTTATAGTGATTCCCCGCTCGCGTTCCAGGTCCATATTATCCAGCAGCTGAGCCTGAGCTTCCCGCTTGCTAATAGTATTGGTATATTCTAATAATCGGTCAGCTAAGGTACTTTTCCCGTGATCGATATGTGCTATGATACAAAAATTACGAATGTGCTCCATTGAGGAGCAAAGATATGTTTTTGACAGGAGATTTTCCGGGGGGCTTTTCTGAAAAATGAGGTCTCCAAACTTTAGTTTACTTTAGAAGTTCATTAATAGAGATTTTATTTTTAAAAAGCAAAGTCTTTGCCCGTCGCTACCGATAGTCCCGCTATCCGCTGCAAGTTTTGCCCTTGCGGGGCAAAAGCTTTACGCTGCTATCGGGTTTAGAGGGCAAAGACTATCGCTCTTAGCCATCAGCGGCCTTACCAGTTAGAATTTTCGATTGACTTGTAGGTATTACCTTCTTTTATGGCCATTTCAACGGCATCTAAGGTATTGTTGGCCTGCTGAATGGAGTTATAGAAAGCTTTTGCCATTACAGATTTATTGTTCCCGTCAAGATTCACGGGATATTCTTCTGCTATTTTTACAGTTTTGTATGGAAAAATACCCGGATAATTTTGCGCTTCTAGTCGAGTATAGCCAGAATCTTTCTTTTCATATCCTGTTAAAGTAATCAGAATTCTTGCTTTGCCGTCTTTGGCATCTACTCTTAAAATATGCCAGGCATCTATGTAACTGGAGGTGTAAGCACTTCCACTAATATTTTCATAAAGCCCTCTGCATACAAATATGCCATTTTCTTTATCCTGGGTTGTTATTTCAGACCTTCTACTAAAAGAATTGTAGCTGAAATAATTGACGGATCTATTAAATATCTCTTCTTTTTTGAGCCCGGGTGCTTCAACTATTCTAACAAAAGTAATATTGCCCTTGTCATCAAGTTTCCATTTGCCCTCGATTTCATTTAACATTTTTGGGGCGGTTTGCCCATAAGCAAAAGCTCCGATAAGGATGTAAAGGAATACTAATACGATCTTCTTCATAAGGTTTTAATTAAGGGGTTTACTTTTTAGAACCTAATATCCTCTAAAATAGAAGTAATTACCTTAAAAGAAAATTAATGTTTTTTTTTCAATAGCGGTGGATTCGGGGATATTTCCGGACAAATTTTGATCGCTTCATTTAAGCGCATCCCGGTTTTGACGCCCCGTTTTTTGGCCAAGGGGAAATAACGCAGCCAAATTGTCCGGTATATACACAAACGCCTACCGGCCGGTTCCTGAGCCAGTAGTTTACCTGCTGCTCGCAACGGGTCTATGAACAATACCCGGGCTTCGGTTTTCGGTTTCAGGCTATTCTGGTTCATGCTGTAAAATTACTAAATATTTTAGCAATTTTTGTGCTGGTCTGAATTAGGATTTGTTTAGATTTTAGGATGGAGGGATTTGAAAGCAGGAATGACACTAATTCACACGAGCTCTTGCAGGACGCACATCCAACAAATCAACTATAAGAACTACTGTCTTTGCCTTCTAAACCCGATAGGAGCGGAAAGCTTTTGTCCCGCAGGGCAAAACTTGCAGCGGATAGCGGGACTAGCGGTAGCAACAGGCAAAGCCCCTGCTTTTCAAAAAATTAAATTCGGGATACCCATGCGAATTTAGTTACTAGTCCATGCTGCGTGTGCGCAGATTGGTCAGCAGGGCGCTCAGAATAAACCCGGCTCCAAGCAAGCATACTCCGACCCATTGATATTGACTCCATACCAGTGCCGCCAATAAAGACCCCATAGAACCGCCGGCAAAAGCACTGGTCATATAAACGGTATTAATTCTGCTCCGGGCTTCGGGCAGTAAGGCGAAAATTTTAGATTGGTTGGAAATATGCGCCACCTGCATTCCTACATCCAATAAGATTACCCCTAAAATTAAACCGGCAATAGAAGTTGCGGAAAATCCCATCACGGCAAATGATATCAGAGCGATGACAATGCCCAGTTTAATGGTGAATTTCGGCCCTTTTTTATCTACCGATTTTCCGGCCAGAGGTGCAGCCAGTGCCCCGCAGGCGCCAATCAGGCCAAATAATCCAACCATATCACTCTTATAAAAGAATGGGGCACCTTCTAATAGAAATACAAAGGTAGTCCAAAAAGTACTGAAGGCTCCAAACATAAAGAATCCGGTAAGTGCCGATTGGCGCAAAGAGGGAAATTGTTTGATCAGCGTACCTAAAGAACGCATCAGATTATTGTAGCTACCTTCAAAAGAAGGTGGGTGTAATGGTAACTTGATAGCTAACAAGAACAAGAGTAAAACCATTACCGCTGCACCAACAAAGAATACAGCCCGCCAGCCGGCATGAGCGCCAATAAATCCACTCAGTGTTCTGGAGAGAAGGATACCAATTAAAAGTCCACTCATTACTTTGCCTACAATTTTCCCTCTTTGGGCATCAGGGGCCATGGTGGCAGCCATGGGCAGCAGCAACTGAGGAACGGCGGAAAAGAAGCCACTAAACAAACTGGCAGCAACCATGGTGTAATAATTGGGTGATAAAGCTGCCAAAAGCATACAGATTGAGGCACAAGCCAGTTTGATCAAAATAAGTTTTCGGCGTTCGGCTTTATCGCCCAGCGGCACAATAAACAAAAGTCCAAGCGTGTAACCTACCTGGGTGATGGTGGCCACTACGCTGATCTGCTTTTCGCTAACTCCAAAGGTTTCTGCCATTTGCAGCAGCAGCGGCTGGTTATAATAAATATTAGCTACTACTAATCCGCAGGTAGCGGCCATTAATAGAACCAGTGTGCTACTTAAGGTATTGTTTTTTAATTCTGCTTTTGCTGCACTATCCATCCCCAATTTTTTAATGGCGGCAAAAATAGGATTTCAGAATCTTATAAATGAAGCCAATTGGGTACTTTTTACACCTCTCTGAAAATTTAAAATACCTTTTTTGATTTGATTGCTAATAGGAGGTGGACTAAAAGGGCGACATAGAGTCGCCTATTTTAGTGGCATTGATAGTTAAAAGGGCGACCATATTGTTAAGGGGCGATCACATAGGATCGCCCCAACATTTTATCTAAATTGCCGCCGTTTTTCATCCCTGATATTTTTTATGCGGTTTATTGTTACTCTTTTGTTGAGCGTTTTTACGTTCATTGCCCAAGCTCAAAACACCTTATCTCTTGTTTCCTGGAATCTTAAAAATTTTGGCAAATCAAAAACCAATGCCGAGCTGGTCTTTATAGCCAAAACCATCAGTTCTTTTGATGTGGTGGCTATCCAGGAAGTGGTGGCGGGCAATGGCGGGGTGCAGGCCGTAAGTAATTTAGTGGAAGAGTTGAACAGAAAAGGGGCAGATTGGTCTTATTCCATCAGCGCTCCCACCAGCGGTACACCGGGTTCCTCAGAGCGTTATGCCTTTTTATGGAAAAGCGATAAAATTAAAGCTTTAGATCAGCCCTGGCTGGATAAAAGATATGCCGTTCAGCTTGACCGGGAACCTTATCTGATGCGCTTTAAAGCAAAAAATACCGTTATTTTACTGGCCAATTTTCATGCGATCCCTAAATCCAAGCAGCCTGAAACGGAGATCAAATACCTGAAATTTTTCCCCGGACTTTATGCCAAAGATCATCTGATCTTTTGTGGCGATTTTAATTTGCCGCAATCGCATTCGGTATTTAATCCTTTAAAAAAGATGGGTTATACATCGGCCCTGGTCAATCAAAAAACCTCTTTACGGCAAAAGTGCCTGAACGATGACTGCCTGGCTTCTGAATACGATAATTTTTATTTCCACGCTTCCAAAATCAAGCTGAAGGAATCCGGCATCATACATTTTTATAAGCTGTTTGACGATATCAAGACGGCCCGAAAATTAAGTGATCATGTACCCGTTTATAGTATTTTCAGCATTAATTAGAGTTGTTTCGCCGGGTTAGAAACAGGAAATTCAAGGCCAGCAGGGCTCCGCTAAAGGCCATGCCCATGCCCACCAATAAAGGCGCATTATAGGCAAAGCCATAAACAATAGGCAAACCGCCAAAATAAGCGCCAAAGGTATTTCCTAAGTTAAAGCTAGCCTGCCCGGCAGCCGCCGCCAAAGTTTCGGAGCCACGGGCATTGTTAATCAGCATCATTTGCAGGGGCGAGCCAATGCTGAAAGAAACCATGCCCGTTACAAAGGCCATCGTGTAAGCTAAAAACGGAATATGTACGGTATAATAAACCACAAACAGGCTGACTACCATGGCCAGAAAAGAGGCAATGGCCGCCTTGGTGGGCGAGATAGAATCAGATACCTTACCACCCAATAAATTTCCTATCAGCATACCCAGACCTACTAAAGTCATGATAAAGGGAACTTTGCCCGCTTCCAGTTTACCCACTTCGGTAATTAAAGGCGCAATGTAACTTAACCAGGAAAATAAACCACCGGTACCAATAGAAATGATGGCAATTAAAAGCCAGGCTTTCTTGGTTTTAAAGAACTTTAACTGATTAAATACTTGACCTTTTTCCTTTGATTCAATTTTAGGGAGCCAAAAGTAGATAGCGGCTATGGTGGCCAGTCCACTCATGCTGATGATGGCGTAGGTAAAACGCCAGGAATAATGCTGGCCAATATAAGTGCCCAGTGGCACACCCAATAAATTGGCAACGGTCATGCCGGTAAATACAAAGGAAATGGCTTGTGCTTCTTTCCCTTTTTTAGCCAGCTGGGCCGCTACTACCGAGGCCACCCCGAAAAAGGCACCATGGGGCAATCCGGCCATAAAGCGGAATATCATGAGCCAATTCATATTGGCCGCCAGGGTAAATAATCCGTTAAAAGCCACAAACAAAAGCATCATAAAAATCAATACTTTTTTAGGCGGATATTTGGAAGATAGTAATACCAGGATAGGTGCACCAATTACTACGCCCAGAGCATATAAGGCAATTAAATAGCCGGCTGTAGGAATATCAATCGATAAACTGTGGGCAATATTGGGCAAAATGCCCATCATGGTAAATTCTGTCATGCCAATGGCAAAAGCACCAAAAGCTAAAGAAATAAGGCTTTTATTCGACATATTTTGGAAAAATCCTTCGAGGGAAAGATTTGGACTTGTATTTTAAGTCGGCAAAGGTAGGATTTCGAGTGGCATGAATTGTGGATTGGATTTCATTTTTGGGATCAGGATTCGGGGATTTTAGGAGTAAAGGACTTATTAGCAGATAAACATCAGCGCAATCCTTTATGCAGTTTAATCAGTGGTCGGGATTAGGATTTATTGGATTTTAGGATTAAAGGATCTATTAGCAGATAAACATCAGCGCAATGCAGTTTAATCAGTAGTCGGGATTAGGATTTATTAGCAGATAAACAATCAATGTAATCCTTTAATCTGCTTAATCAGCGGCTCAGACTATTTGCTCATTTGATTAAAGGATTTATTAGCACATAAATAATCAGTGTAATCCTTTAATCTGCTCAATCAGTGGTTCAGACTATTTAATCAGTGGTCAAAATCAGTTTAATCTCTCTTATAAAAATCACAGTTCAGGACAGTTTTAGTACTTTTGCAATATTTAAGCCGATATGTCATTACATCCTTCTCATTCTACCGATACCATTGTTGCCCTGGCTACTCCTTCCGGAAGCGGAGCCATCGCAGTCATCAGGCTTTCCGGTCCGCAGGCCATTGATATCATCAATCAGGTTTTTAAGGGGAAAGACCTAAGCAAACAGTCCTCGCATACCATTCATTTTGGTACCATCCGCGATGGGGAAACGATTTTGGATGAGGTGCTGGTTTCTTTGTTTGTGGCCCCGCATTCATACACCAAAGAGAATGTGGTAGAAATATCTACCCACGGCTCAAAATATATTATCGAAAGCATCATCCGGCTGCTGATAAAACAGGGGGCTCGGGCGGCCAAACCCGGCGAATTCACCTTAAGGGCTTTTTTAAATGGAGCCATGGATCTTTCTCAGGCCGAAGCGGTTGCCGATCTGATTGCTTCCAACTCTCAGGCTTCGCATCAGATGGCCATGCAGCAAATGCGGGGCGGATTCTCTCATGAACTGAGCGCCTTGCGGGAGCAGTTGATCCACTTTGCTTCCATGATAGAACTGGAGCTGGATTTTGGTGAAGAAGATGTGGAATTTGCTAACCGCGATGACCTGAAAGGCCTGATATTCCAGATCAACAAGATCTTGCACCGGCTGATTCAGTCTTTTGAGCAAGGAAATGTGTTGAAAAACGGTGTTCCGGTGGTGATTGCCGGAAAACCCAATGTGGGCAAATCTACCTTGTTAAATGCCTTGTTGAACGAGGAACGGGCCATTGTATCGGATATTCCGGGCACTACCCGCGATACCATTGAAGATGAGATGAATATCCGGGGTATCCATTTCCGTTTTATTGACACGGCCGGAATCCGTCATACCGAAGATATTATTGAAGCCAAAGGAGTAGAGCGCACCCACGAAAAGATTCGTTTGGCCAAACTGATTATTTACCTGATTGATCCTGAACAAAGTACCCAGGAAATCCATCAGCAAATAGATTATTTAAACGAACTGCAAATTCCATTTGTGGGCGTGGTGAATAAAATGGATCTGTTAAACGGCAGCTTCCGCAATGAATTCAGTGAGGCCGGATTCAGTTTTATTTCTGCCCGGAATAAGGATGGAATTGAGGAATTAAAAGATACCATATTACATAAAGTAAATCTTCATAAAATCAATTCTGATGATGTGCTAGTGAGTAACATACGCCATCTGGAAGCGCTTCAAAAAACGGAAGAATCCCTGAACCGGGTTCTGGAAAATATCGACAACCCAGTTAGTTCCGATTTCCTGGCCATGGACATCAAACAGGCCCTGCATTATCTGGGTGAAATCACCGGAACGGTTACTACGGATGACTTGCTGGAGAATATTTTTAGCAAGTTTTGTATTGGGAAATAGTTGCATACAAATAGATATAGCTAGATATTAATAGATCAACATAGGGTGTTGGCAAAGGTGAGCCGATTATTTTGATTAATCGGCTCATTTTTTTTATATATTTGAGTTGATTGTTTTAATTAATCGGCTCAAGATGTATAATTGGCAACATAAAGAATGGCCTAAGTTTACTTACTCGATAGAAAAATTGCAAGAAATAGCAGTTTTGTTTGCACAGGAATTTGGCTTAGTAAATGGTTTAGTGTTGGGTTTAAATGAAGAACTCAAGCAAGAGGCTGTACTGGAGATTCTAATAGCAGAAGCGATTAAGACTTCGGAAATTGAAGGAGAATACATGAGTAGGGAAGATGTAATGTCTTCTATTAAAAATAACTTAGGCATAAAACCTGCTGTTTTAGTAAAGGATAAAAGAGCTTCGGGTATTGCAAAGCTGATGCTGGAAGTTAATCAAGACATTGATCAATTATTGGACCTCGAAAAAATATGCAATTGGCATAAAATTTTAATGGAATATGATCCAAAGGTGAATGCAGGCGAATGGCGTAAAGGGGCTGAACCAATGCAGGTAGTTTCAGGAGCTTACGGTAGAGAGATTGTTCATTATGAAGCGCCACCATCGGAAAATGTTCCTGCCGAAATGGAAAATTTCATGGAATGGTACGCTTACTCAGAGTTACCTGTTAAAGATCCTATTTCTAAAGCTTTGTTAAAGTCGGCTATTGCACATTTGTATTTTGAAACCATTCATCCATTTGAAGACGGTAACGGTAGGATTGGGCGAGCTTTAGCCGAATTTACACTTTCTCAAAGTTTAAAAAGTTCGGTATTACTTTCGATTTCAAAAATTATCGAAAAGGAAAAAAACAAGTATTACGAAGAGCTGAAATATGCACAAAGGAGTTTAGATGTTACTGATTGGATTAATTACTTTGTTCAGCTGATATTAGATGCCCAAAAGGATTCTAAAGAATTGATACAGTTTACACTGAAAAAGGCGAAATTTTTTGATCAATATTCTGTTAAACTTAATGAACGCCAGCTGAAAGTGATTCAGCGGATGCTGGAAAATGGCGCAGCTGGTTTCCAAGGTGGTATGACTGCTAAGAAATATATAGCGATTACCAAAACATCAAAGGCAACGGCAACAAGAGATATGCAAGAGCTTCAGGGAATGGGTGTTTTTGCTAAAGAAGGTGCCGGGAGATCGGTGCGCTATGAATTGGTTTTGTAGGTGAGTTGTTTGGTTAAACTATGGCACTATCAATATAGAATCGGAATTAGGAAGACACAGGCGGCACACGTGCGTTAGCAAAGGGGAATCCCTCACCCCGGTACTGGAAAATATCGACAATCCGGTTAGTTCCGATTTCCTGGCCATGGATATTAAACAGGCCCTGCATTACCTGGGAGAAATTACCGGAATGGTTACTACGGATGATTTGCTGGAGAATATTTTTAGTAAGTTTTGTATTGGGAAGTAAAGGCGGAAAGTCAAATAGAAAATTCAACTTTTCGAATATTAGATGGTTGCCGAATTGAAGATAGTGGACATTAGCAACAGTGCACATACGACCGATAGAGGATAGTATTTAAGTGAAAAAAATAAAATGACAAGAATGAAAGCGTTTTATGATTGGTATGATGAAATTTTAGTGCATATTCGAGAAAATGGTTTAAGAAATTTATCAGAATATGAGTACAATGGAGCAAATCCATTCTCTACTTTTACTGATATAACTAAATCTAAACAAAGTTTAAAGGATTTTTCTTATTCCGATTTCAAACATGGCGATGAATTCCAGTTCTTGTCTATGGATTTAATTTATGCCATATCGATTATAGAACTTTTGCACCCTAAAATAAATGATGCTGTCAACGAAGATGGCACTTACATGCAAACTGTAGAAGATCATATTTATTTGAGGTATGCGGGTTATGCCCTTCAGACAATTTATTCTTTTTGGGATAGGATAGGAGATTTTTTAGACATCTTCTATGAGACGAAGCAGAAAAATGATATATACATATCACGAGTATTTCAAAGATTTCCAGAAGAACACCGCTCTAACACCTTCGAAAAATTAAAAAAATTATATGAGGATAATGTATTACCCATTTTGGAAGAAAGGCATCAAGTCGTACATGGTTTCACTTTAAAGGGAAGATATTATTGGGAAGTTATAGAATATGGCAGAGAGAATCCAGATAAACTAAAAGCCTTACAAGAAGAAAAAAGTTCATACCCTAACACATTTAGAAAACAACTTGATTTTATGTTTGAAGGTTTTCGATTGGCATTAACACTCGTTTCTGAATTACCAAATAAGGAGATTAATATATGTTAACTGAGCTGTTCTTCGATATGTTTTGCAAGGTATATCTAAGAACAGATAAAAGGGATTCAATCTTTAGAATAACCGAGAAATGGTTCAAGCGTCCAGCTTGAGCCATTTCTTCATGAAAAGTGCCAGTTTATTGCTTTTAGCTTATCAAGTAGAAGCCCTACAATCAGGATTTACCCTGACGAGCTGCCCAGGCATCCATTTTCTTTTCCAGTATTTCCAGGGGCATACATCCATCCTTTAATAATTCATCGTGGAAATCCGCTAATTTGAATTTGCTGCCCAATTCTTTTTCATATTTATTTCTGAGCTCCCTTATTTTCATGGCGCCGATTTTATAAGACAGCGCCTGTCCGGGTATGGCCATATAGCGTTCTATCTCCGCGGTGGCGCCCTCTTCCGATATTTGCTCATTATCCATCATGTATTTGATGGCTTCTTCGCGGCTCATATTTTTAGTATGAATGGCCACGTCTACCACCAGGCGAATTGCCCGGTGCATTTCATCACCTAAGGCCCCTATATATTGATACGGATCAGTATAAAGCCCTAATTCTTTCCCTAACGACTCACAATATAGTGCATATCCTTCGCCATAGGCGCCGTACCAGCTAAAGCGCCGGAACTTGGGAAGCTGTGTATTTTCCTGCTGCAAAGAGATTTGATAGTGATGGCCGGGAATCGCTTCGTGCAGGAACAAGGATTCCATGCCCGAGGTGATATTAAATTTGGTGGCGTCGAGTATCGGAATATAGAATATGCCCGGACGGCTTCCATCCGGCGAGCCCTGGTTATATTCCGCACTGGCTGAAGCAGCCCGGAAAGCTTCTGTCTGTCTTATTTCAAAAGGTGTTTTTGGGACATGGCTATACATTTTTTTTAGGTTAGGCTCCATTTTTTTATGGATGGCCTCAAAAGCTGCCAGCACTTCTGCGGGCGTTTTATAAGGCATAAACTTTTTGTCGGTTTTCAGATAGGTGAAAAAAGCCTTCAGATCACCTTTAAATCCCACCGCATTTTTTACACTATCCATTTGGCCTCTGATCCTTGCCACCTCGGCAAGTCCTGCCTGGTAAATTTCTTCCGGCGTTTTATTGGTGGTAGTCCAACGTTTTACCAAGTACAAATATTCCTTAGTGCCGTCCGGCAAAGAGGATAGGCCGGATGTGGAACGGGCTTTCGGCAGGTATTCATTTTTTAGAAAATCGCCCAATTTCCGGTAGGTGGGCACCACCTGGGTAAGGATCATGTCTTTGTATTCTGCCGTGATCTTTTTTTTATCACCTTCTGAAAAATCTTTCGGGAAATTTTTGACCGGTTCATAGAATATACTTTTGGCGGGATCGCTCACAACCATACTTTCCATCTGCGGAATTATTTTGATCACCAGGGACTTTGGTAAAACATATCCCGCAGCCATTCCCTGCTTGAAATTCCCGATAGCTGAATCAGCCCATGCCGAAAAAGCTTTTACCCGGCTCAGCCAGTTATCATAATCTTTTGGATTTTTAAATGGCTGAAAGCTGGAACCTGAACCTAATTGGCCCATGGTAAGGGGAAGGCCCCAAAATTGCTGAAACGGAATCATCCATGAATTGAATGCAAACCCATCCAGTTTCGTCTGCATATCGTAATTAAAAATATCATAGCTGATCTGATTTTGGTCATTCAGTTTATTGCGATCAAATGCTTTTGATTTATCCAGGTAAGACTGGTAGAATGATTTCAAAGAATCGCGGAAAGCCTTGGTCTGGTCATTGGGCAGGAGATCATTATAGCGGTTATCGCCTTGCGATGTGGCATCCAGAGGAAAGAGTTTGGCCTGATCTTCCCAATAGGTATCCAATACCTGCTCGAAGTTTTTGTTGAGGGCAGTTTTATCCTCCATCGTGTTTTTGTTAGAACCATTTTGATTGCATGATAGCATCGCTGCGAAAATGATCATTAAAAATCCTGCTCTGGTTAAAGTTTTCATACTGTAAATTATTGAGTTAGGAGTGAAATTGCAAATTTGGGGGAGGAGTTTTCTCGATTGCCTCATGAAAAACGTATGCCATCTCCGCTGTTCGACATGTTTCTGCAAGGCATGTCGAATACCAGATAAATGGGATTTCAAATCCCTATAATTAACAGGCTGTTTCTAATTATAAAATTTTGTAATTACCTGCCGGAATAGTAGGCTGCTATTAGAAAAGCCCCTTAAAATTGTCGGAATAAGTTGGATGTGGATTATAAATCCAACTTATCAATAAGTGCGACATGCCTTCGGAACATGTCAAAACAGCAAGACGACGACAAAGTACAATTCTACTTCCACTATGCCCCGAAACTCATTGCCCTTTAAAAAAACTTAGTGTAACAATGCATACCCGTCAGTTTTGCTAAACGCTCAATACCCACCTCACATCAAACGCATCGGTAATCTCAATAAGTTTTTGATCACTTTGATCTTGATCCTTATGAAAAGGGTTCTTTTTATTGGATTCCAGTTTTTCAATAAGCTCAGTTCTGTCGGCCCTTGTTTTGCAGTGCAGGAAAATGGAAATATAGTTGCCGAGTTTCCTTCCCTCGTTGTGTACCAGGTCAGAGCCGTGAATAAGGATATTATCTGAAAACAATGACCCGCTTACGACCGGCATCTCAGGGTAACCTTGCAGTTCTTTTTCAAAAGTTTCGAATTGCAATGTTCCCCCGAAGCAAGTTTGGTAAAACGTGAGCGCTTTTTTACAATTTCCCGAAAATGTGATGAAAATCCCGCTTATTAATTTGTCATTAATATGCCGAGTCATAGTAGAATAAGTTAAGCGTCAGGAATTTCAGGTTCTACCAGCTTCATCAATTTATCCAGCGAGTCCTGCCAACCCAGGTAACACATTTCGGCGGGTATGGCTTCAGGAATTCCTTCTTGCAGTACCTTAAGTTCTGTCCCGACGGAAACTTTTTTCAACCATATAGAAGTCGTAATTTCTCCGGGTAAATTGGGATCGTCAAACCGATCCACGGCTTTGATAAATTCATTGGATTTTAATTCAAGGAATTCCCCGCCAAATGAATTTCCGTTCCCGGTACTGAAGTTAATAAAGGTCATTTTGAATTTACCACCTTGCTTAAAATCCATTTGCTGAACGGTGCAAATGAAGCCATAAGGGGGCAGCCAATTTGAATAGGCTACAGGATCGGCGAATGCCCGAAAAACCTTTTCCGGACTTGCCTTTATTACCCTGTGTAAGGTGACACTGTTAGTGGCCATCGTAGTAAAATTTAATGGGTGATTAATTTTAGTTCTTTTTACTCTTTGCCTTCTCTTCGTTCTCCTTTTTCCGGAAGGTTGCGATTTTTGGGATCAACGTTTCAGGCAGCGGATGTGTTTATTTCTTTGTCTTTTTAAGATATCCTTGAAAGGCTATTTTTCACAAAGTTCTTTCAACTTGTCGAGTGCTTTAGGATAAGTTTCGTTCATATAACCTAAAAAATCTTCTGTGGTGTCTAAATCAACAGTAACGGTTGTAGTCCCATTGTTTTCTTCGAAGGTATAGTTCTCAAATCCGTTTGCCCATTTTTCTACTTCTGGCCCTTCTGTAATTTCCTTATCAGCTTTAAAAAGACCATAATGTTGAATAGAAACAAATCGGTTGAGAATGTTTTCAGCTATCCTGGAAACCATACCTCCCTTTTCTCCTTTCTCATCTATTCCAATAAATAGAATTTTATTTCCCTTGTCCCAACTTCCTTCATAGGAGGACGTCGGGTTAAACAAAGAAGTCCATTGTTCATAAGTTGTTTTACTGTTAATGCCAAGCATAAAATCATATATCCTGGTTACAGGCGCATTGATGCTTACTTTGAATTGTAACTTTTTCATAAAGCTGGTATTTGATAAAGATGGTTTCCTCCGGGGACTACTTCCTTAATGATTTTTCTGATGGTTTGCATTCGGGAAAAAGCCTCACCGGTAAACGCTCCGCGATATTCATCAATTGATTGATAATTCGTTTTGGCCATAGTTATTTTGGCCATAGTTTTGAATTTTATTGTTGTAGATATAAGACACTGCCAGAATGCCCAACACCACAAGCGGCATCAGCATATAGGCAATGTTTTTGTCGACATAGGCGTGACTGATAAATGCAAAAATTAAATTAAAGCTTAGTCCTGCATACGCCCATTCCTTTAATTTAACGGGTATCTTCGGAATGGAGATAGCCAATACTCCCAGTACCTTGCAAACGATGAGTGCATAGGCGAAGTAATCGGGATAACCCAGCGGTTTTGTACCGGCATTTACATACTCAGGTGTAAATAGTACGGTGCTGAGCGGCAACATACCTTCCCAAAGGATGATGAAAACGGTTGCGGCCCAAAAAATTATTTTAAACTTCTTCATGATTATAAATGCTAATATTAATTATTTCGATTCAACATATTTTATGAAACTGTTCAGGATTGCCTGCCAGCCTTGCTTTTGCATTTCAGGAGCATTTTCTGTTTCAGCATCAAATGTGGTGCTGATATGAGTTTTGCCATCCTGCCCGGCAAATAAAGTAGTAGCGCTTCTTCCGTCGCCCATGGTGTAAGTAATTTCCTTGTGAAGTTCTACTTTATCATAAGTCCCCTCAAAGTCGAAACCGAAGCTTCCGTCTTTGGCTTCCATTCTATTCTTGAATTTGCCACCCACCCTCAGGTCATTTTCGCTGCTCGGGGTATGCCAACTTGGGTCGGCGGTATTCCATTGCATAATGTCGCCCGGAGTATTCCAGGTTTCCCAAACTTTAGCTACTGGTGCATCTGCTGTAGCTTCTACTGTAATTCTTGTTAATTGTGCCATTTTCCTAAAAATTTAAGTCTGCTAGATTTTACAAATCAAAATTAATGTAAGGGGGAGAAAACTGTCCGTTGTGAAAATGACAACGA
>DASQIU010000046.1:0-4741 GCA_035631395.1 Daejeonella sp.
TCAGAGAAACGGCCGCGGTCTTCGGCAACGTCCATATCGGTAAAGGAAGTACCGATGATTTTAATGCCCAGTTCATGCAGTTTCTCGGCCATTTTTAAGGCTGTTTGTCCGCCTAACTGAACAATAACGCCTTCAGGTTTCCCCAGTTCAATGATCTCGCGAACATGCTCCCAGAATACCGGCTCAAAGTAAAGCTTATCAGCCATGTTGAAATCGGTAGAAACAGTTTCCGGGTTGCAGTTGATCATGATGGCTTCGTAGCCAGCTTCTTTCGCGGCTAGTAAACCATGCACGCATGAATAATCAAACTCAATACCCTGGCCAATACGGTTAGGACCAGAGCCAAGTACAATGATTTTTTTCTTGTTGCTTACCACCGACTCATTTTCATCCTCAAAAGTGGAGTAGTAATAAGGCGTTTGCGCCGGAAACTCAGCGGCACAAGTATCTACCATTTTGTAGGTGCGGTTTATGCCTAAAGCTTTACGTTGGGCATAAACCTCATCTTCGGTTACATTTCCTAACAGCCAGGCAATTTGCGCATCGGCATACCCCTTTTGTTTTAAGGTGTGGAAGAAGTCTCTCGGAATATTATTTAATGAATAGCGCTTTAACTCCAACTCCAGGTTTACCAGTTCCTGGATCTGAATCAGAAACCACTTATCAATATGTGTTACCTTGCGGATAGACTCTAAAGGAACTCCCAGGCTAAATGCATCTTTTACATGGAACAGACGATCCCAGCTTGGATGTTCCAGGCTGTGCATAATCTCTTCCAGGTTGCGGCTTTGTCTACCGTCGGCGCCTAAACCCAGGCGATTGGTTTCCAAGCTCTGACAAGCTTTTTGCAAAGCCTCAATAAAAGTACGGCCAATGGCCATTACTTCGCCTACGGATTTCATTTGCAGGCCGAGTTCGGTGTTGGCTCCTTTGAATTTGTCAAAATTCCAGCGGGGAACTTTCACGATCACATAATCCAGTGTGGGCTCAAAATAAGCCGAGGTATTTTTAGTGATTTGGTTTTCGATTTCATCCAGGTTATAACCAATGGCCAGTTTGGCCGCAATTTTGGCAATTGGATATCCGGTTGCTTTAGAAGCCAAAGCCGATGAACGCGATACCCGCGGATTGATCTCAATGGCAATAATATCTTCGGTAGCCGGATCAACCGAGAACTGTACGTTGCAACCGCCGGCAAAATTACCGATGGCCCGCATCATGCGGATGGCCTGGTTCCGCATATCTTGATAACAACGGTCGCTCAGGGTCATGGCCGGCGCTACAGTAATGGAATCGCCGGTATGGATACCCATAGGGTCGAAGTTTTCTATAGAGCAAATAATGATGACATTGTCTTTGCTATCGCGAAGTAATTCCAGCTCGAATTCTTTCCAGCCTAATACGGCTTTTTCTACCAATACTTCATGCGTAGGCGAGGCCTGTAAACCACGGCTCAGCGCATGGTCAAAATCTTCTTTTTTATGTACAAAACCACCTCCGGAACCACCTAAAGTGTAGGATGGGCGGATAACCAGCGGGAAGCCAATTTCCTGAGCGGCTTCTTTTCCTTCCAGAAAAGAGTTGGCAATTTTGGATTTGGCTACACCAACACCAATATCTACCATCAATTGTCTGAATTCTTCGCGGTTTTCGGTTTTTTCAATGGCAGCTACATCTACACCAATAATACGCACGCCATATTTTTCCCATAATCCGCGTTCTTCGGCTTCTTTACAAAGGTTTAAGGCCGTTTGACCACCCATAGTGGGTAATACGGCATCAATTTTTTGTTCCTGCAGAATTTGCTCCAGGCTTTCGCAGGTCAGGGGTAGTAAGTACACATGGTCTGCAATCACCTTATCCGTCATAATGGTAGCCGGATTGGAGTTGATGATGGAAACGCTGATTCCTTCTTCTTTTAAAGAAAGAGCCGCCTGAGAGCCGGAATAATCGAATTCACAAGCTTGGCCAATAATAATAGGGCCGGAGCCAATAATCAGTACGGAGTGGATGGAGGTGTCTCTGGGCATAGAGCTTTAAATCAAAAATTAAAGGTCAAAAAAAGAATGAGCCTGCGGAGATTTACGGAAAAACAAAGAAATCCCGACGGGTCTGTCGGGTTGCAAAGATAGATATTTTCAGAAGCTTTTGAGGTTAAAATGAAAGGTTTGAAAAATAAATGCCAGGCTTCTAGTTTTGAAGATTTTTTACCGGAGTGCTCTGCTTAAATTCATTGATTGACAGTCTATTAGTAAATCGTCTTTTTTGAATAATCCATTGTGTACCTATTGTAAAAATGATCCCAGATGAAAAAAGTATTCTGAATTAGAAAAACGGGTTCATTCTTGTAACTTACACGATAAAAATTTCGTAACACTGTTTGGAACGGGTTTTGTTTTGGATCAGTCCAAACGTTTTTAAAATGAAAAAGATTATTTTAACAATCATTACCCTAACCACTGTTTTAGCAGGCTGTGCCACCATGCAGTCTATTGTACGCTCAACTTTTCCCTACACGGCTACTTTGATGATACCGGCGGGGGCTAAGGCCAATACTACTTTGTCTGTCAGCAGTGATGCCAGCAGTTTTGACCAGATTTTTACTGGCCAGGGTTCTACCAATCAAGGGGTTAAAGAGGTGCGCATTGCTTCTGCAAAAATAGATGCCAGTAATCCTTCTAATCAAAATCTGGGAGCTTTTAAATCGATCCATATTTATATTTCCCGGAGCGATGGTTCTCATGAGGCTCTGGTAGCTTCACGCACCGATATTGCTCCTAATGTTGGGACCAATTTGGTTTTGGATATTGATAATTCACGTTTTTTGGACGATTATATTAAAGGTCCCGCTATGCGTATCAGAATGGAATACGTTTTACGCCAACCTTTAAATATGGATGCCAGTGTAAAAGCCAGTCTGGGCTTTAGTGCTGCACCGGCAAACCGATAAAAATTTTACTTGATTAATATTGTTTGGTTAATTGTACTCCCCCGGCTGTGAAGTAGGGGGATTTTTTATTTCATGCCACTGGTAATTATAGTGCGGGCTGTAATTTTTATTAGATATTTGAAGCATTATTGGTGATTTAGCTTTTAAAAATGTTTTTAGAAATTTCCTTCTGGCAACTGGTAGTGAATCAATTTTCAGAAACTACCTGGCTGGAATGGGTGGGTACCCTTAGCGGTTTTGGTTGTGTTTACTTGGCGGCCAAAGAAAATATCTGGAACTGGCCGGTAGCCATAATTAGTGTTTTGGCCTATTCTATCCTATTTTATGAATATAAACTATATGGAGATGCCGTTTTGCAGCTTTACTTTTTAGGTACATCAATATATGGCTGGTATTATTGGCTGCAGAAAAAAGAAGAAGTCCACCGGCCGGTTGTAAGCTTAAGCGGAAAAGCCTTTTGCGGAGTAATACTGACTGGCCTGCTTTTAAGTTTTATTCTGGGTTTGTTTTTAAGTCGATTTACCGATACCAATGTACCTTATGCAGATGGATTTTGTACTGCTTTTAGTTTCGTAGCCCAGTTTTTAATGACCCGAAAAGTTTTGCAGAACTGGATATTATGGATTGCGGTGGATATTTGTTATGTGCCATTATATATCTATAAACGTCTGGATTTGACGGCTTTATTATATTTGTTGTTCCTGGGCTTGGCCATCATGGGATATATGCAATGGAAAAAAAGCTATAAATTGAGTCCGGAGATATGAGCAAGACCATTCGCAAAATAGCCATTGTGGGGCCGGAATCAACCGGAAAATCTACTATTTCAGAGCAGTTGGCTCAACATTACCAAACGGTATGGGTGCCCGAGTTTGCCCGCGAGTACTGTCAGAACCTGACCGAAGCTTGTACCTGGCAGGATGAAATTAATATGTTTTACGGCCAATTGGAACTGGAAAAGCAGCTAGCGCCTCAGGCCAATAAACTTCTGATCTGCGATACTACTTTTATCACCGTTAAAATTTGGAGCGAGCACATGTTTGGCAAAGCTCCGCAGGAAGTGTTGGATAAATTGCCCGATCATTTCTATGACCTTTATTTATTGATGGATATAGATCTGCCCTGGGAAGAGGATCCCTTACGTGATTTTCCGCATCTGCGAGAGCATTTTTTAGAGATTTGGCACCAGGAATTGCAAATGCTGCAAGCTCGTTATGTAGTAATTAGCGGTACAGAGCAACAGCGTTTACAGAATGCCATTGATGCTGTTGATTCCTTTTTGGAAGGGGAATAAGATAGTAAAACCGTCCAAGATTTGTAGGGGCGGAATACAGGCTAAACGCCATCCATTACTTTACACAGGACTTTATCCTGTGTTGGAAGGATGTCGCCCTTTCAGGGCTCTAATTTTTTTTCAACCTTAGTAGAAGTTTCAAGTTTATCTTTACCCACCCTTATTAGCTTATTTTTCTATTCAGGATTTTTCTAGAATTACGATTGCACAATCTAGCTTATCAAATAAATCACCAAAATCAAAGTTCAGACAGTTTAATTTGCTGATGGTTAATTTGGATGACCAGAAAAATATTAATCTTTAATTTAATAGATCATCAAGGGTGCAACGTTTCAAAAACGCTTGCGTCTGTTAATCAGAAAGCATATAAAATTGGAAGCTGTTTATATAGATCAACACTACGGGCTGGTGCTTGAGTGCAAGCAAGGAAGCAGAAAAGCGCAGTATGAACTGTACAAGCTTTATTCAAAGGCTATGTTTAATGTGGCATTGCGTGT
>DASQIU010000047.1:0-2506 GCA_035631395.1 Daejeonella sp.
ATTTTCCATTTTTTGATGGATCGGTCAATAATTCGGTGCTAAATATTCCTGAAGAATACCGGGAACAGATAAAGGAATTATTTGAAGAACTTTTACACGAAGAAACTGGAAACAAAAAGTATAGTGCCAATATGGTGCGGGTACTTTTATTGAAGATATTTATTCTGATTTCCAGATTCAGTATTCAGAATGGCAAATCAGCTATTAACTCATCGTATAACTATACGCTTTTAAAAAACTTTCAGCAATTAATTGAGCGCAATTATACCACTTTAAAGCTGCCCAAAGATTACGCCGAGCTGCTGTATATTACACCCAATCATTTAAATGCTTTATGCAACGATATGCTGGGAGTTTCTGCCGGAGAAATAATTCGCAACCGCATTATCCTGGAAGCCAAAAGGCTATTAATTAATCTGGAAATGTCGATCTCAGAAATTTCCAACCAACTAAACTTTAATGACAATTCCTACTTCAGTAAATTTTTCAAAAAACAAGTAGGCCTAACGCCGGAAGAGTTTAGAAAGAAAAATGTTAAGAAAAGAATCAAATGAAAACACCAGAAATTGATCTTGCCAAAGGGCCATCAGAATTTAAATCTGCCGTAGAAGCCAAATGTCCCCGCTGCAGAACTGGTAGAATTTTTGCCAACCCCATGTATGGATTTAAAGGCCAGAAAATGAATCTTAGATGCCCGCATTGCGATTTATTATTTGAAAGAGAGCCCGGATATTTTTATGTAGCCATGTTTGTGAGCTATGCCCTGAATGTGGCAGAACTGGTGAGTCTGGCTGTTGCCACTTATGTATTTACCGGCAACCTGGAAAATCCTTATTTATATATGGCCGTACTTTTTATCGGTGTATTTCTGCTCTCTCCGTTTAATTACCGGTACTCCCGCGTAGTTTTATTGTATTGGTTAACCCCGGGATTAAGGTATGTTCCACAGCAACGTCATCAGAATTAGGGGCGATCACATTAATTTGCCCTAACTATATTTCCAAAAAGAAAAAGCTTCATGAATTAAGTTCAGGAAGCTTTTTCTTTTTTACACCCATTATATATAGGAGTGAAGAAAAATTTAATGCCTTAGCATCCCACTGAAGAAGGCAATTGCTGAATAGCAATAAATAAGGATAAGAATAATTAATAGTATGGCCATAGATCTATAATGCAATTTTAAATATTTCAAGGCAGTGCTTAATGCATCAGCATCCTTGTTGAGGATAGATTGCTTAGAAAGCGTTGAAAATTTCCATAAATAATAAATTGGGAAATAATAGATCAAAACGATCAAAAATAGCGGAAGAGCAAAGAGCCAGGTAGCACGCCACATGCTTGCGCTTATTAATCCAAAAATCCCTATTCCAAGCATGATACCCAGAAATACAAATCCTATAATGGATAAAAGTTTGGTCCAGCGATGCACTTCTTTTAAATGGTCAATGCCAATAGGATCTAATTCAATTTTTAATGATGGTGATTCGTTTAAAGTATTATCCATAATAAAGAGGTTTAGGTTTAGTTTGTTTCCTCTAAAGATAATTACTTTCCATTCATTTGCAACGGTATATAATAAAAGCTCATAGTTTCTGTTTCTCTAACGCCCGAGCCATAAGAATTCAGAAATTTTTCCCGCCATTTGCAGAGCCGGCCAATGAAACGATACTCAACCCATCTCCTCTCTCAATCCTTTAAATCCGCCAATAATCATCGATCATTTTTCCAATGAACCAAACACTCCATTTTTATAATCTTCCATGGCCTGTTCCACCTCCTGCGGGGTATTCATCACAAAATTATCTCTGGCAGCCACCGGCTCCTCAATAGGTTCGGCAGAAAGAAATAAAACCTGGGCATTCTCTTCGGCGGTTACAATGATCTCTTCATTATCTTTCTCAAAAACGATCAGGTTAAACTGGTTGATGCTTTCGCAATTCACATTGACTGAGCCTTTGATAATATACAACAAAGTCCAATAACCGGGTTTGGCTACAAACTGAACCCTTTTCCCCTTTTCAATTTCACCAACTATAGAAATAACAGGAGTAAAACTTTTCAAAGGGCCGGTTTTATCCTCATAAGAGCCACTTGTCAAACGCAAATTTACGCCCTCCTGTTGCAATACTTGTGGCATTTTAGCTTTCCGGGCCATCTGGTAAGAAGGATCATCCCATTTATGCTTTGCCGGCGCATTGATCCATAGCTGCACCAATTCCTGCGTTCCGCCTTTTTCCAACAAAGCTTGATTTGGCCCTTCGCTGTGCAAAATACCTTTGCCTGCAAACATCCATTGTACATCACCGGCATGAATCATTTCATCATGACCGGCATTATCTTTATGATAACCTTCGCCCTGCAACTGAAAAGTAACCGGCGCAAAACCGCGATGGGGGTGCGGATGTATCCTTAACTTCTGACCAGGCTTAATCTCCTCCGGTCCCATATGGTGCAGCACAATAAAAGGATTGGCGAATCGGAAATCACGGTGCGGCAAAGGCTGTTT
>DASQIU010000048.1:0-4647 GCA_035631395.1 Daejeonella sp.
CCATTGCCAGACTTTTAGGAACTGTTTTAGCTCAGATATTATTTTTACCAGCTGCTCAGCTATTGGCATGGACAGCCACACACATATAGACAACCTGCATTTGCTATATGGCGGCTTGACTTTCGAACCGTTTACAGAAAACATTGTTAACCATTTCGATAAACTCTTTCATGACAACACCCTTAAACTATGAAAATGAAAAATCTGCTTTATTTTTTTATAGTCTTGGTATTCTCTGCAAGCTGTAACGAATCGCCTAAAAAATCCGGCAATAACACGGGTACTGCAAAAAATACGGTAGCCCTTTGCTCCTCTCCAACAACAGACAAGGCCTGGTATTCTGCCGGAACAAAAGCTCCCAAAATGAGGGGCCTCGAAGGAATTGACTTTAAAATTTCCACCAGCAATAAGGAGGCACAAGCGTATTTCAACCAGGGCTTGATGTTGGCCTATGGATTTAATCATGCAGAAGCTGCCCGGTCCTTTTTTGAAGCAACACGGCTTGACCCCAACTGTGCAATGGCTTATTGGGGTTTTGCTTATGTACTTGGCCCGAATTACAATGCCGGTATGGAAGACGACAATTATCAACGGGCTTACCAGGCATCTCAAAAAGCGCTTTCATTGGCCGGCAACTGTACGGAAAAAGAAAAAGCACTCATCCAGGCATTAATTTATCGCTACACACCAGAGCCACCTCAAGACCGCAGTCATCTGGATAGTGCCTATTCGAGCGCTATGAAAAGAGTATATAGTGCTTATTCCACCGATGCAGACATTAGTGCCCTTTATGCCGAATCACTCATGAACATGCATCCATGGGATATGTACGATAAAAAAACAAAAGAGCCTAGACCATGGACGCCTGAAATTGTAGCCGTTCTGGAAAAATTAATTAAACAATATCCAAAACATCCCGGAGCGCCGCATTTTTACATTCATGCAGTGGAGGCTTCCAAAACGCCTGAAAGAGGACTGGCCAGTGCCAAACTGCTGATGTCTCTAGTACCTGGTTCCGGACACTTGGTGCACATGCCTTCTCACATATATATCTGGAC
The DNA here is from genome assembly GCA_035631395.1 of Daejeonella sp. GTDB lineage: Bacteria > Bacteroidota > Bacteroidia > Sphingobacteriales > Sphingobacteriaceae > Daejeonella. Next base: position 1,059 of record DASQIU010000048.1, read on the forward strand.
AGGCGATTATCATCTTGGTTCACTAGCAAACCTGCGGGCCGTTGAGGCAGACAGTTCTTATATAACCGCATGTCATGCGCAAGGTGCTTACCCCCTTGCCTATTACCCGCATAACTATCACTACCTTTCTGCTACTGCCACCTTGGAAGGAAATTCCGCTCTTGCCTGGCAGGCGGCAAAAAAAGTTCAGGAAAACACCGCTCAGGATATTATGACTCAACCAGGTTGGGGAACCTTGCAACACTATTATACGATCCCTTACTACGTTGCCGTGAAATTTGGCATGTGGGACCGGATTCTTTCCATAGAAAAGCCAAAAAACGATTTGATTTATCCGCAGGCCATATTGCATTATGCAAGAGGCATGGCCTATCTTGGAAAAAATAATATCGCGAAAGCCGAAAATGAACTTTCACAACTAAAAAGTCTTTCCCGAAATAGTGCACTGAAGGAACTTACTATTTGGGATATTAACAGCATGTATGATCTTGTTCAAATAGCAGTGAATGTATTATCAGCCGAAATTTATCACAAGCAAAAACAATATGATAAATCCATTGCCTTATTTCATAAAGCAATTGCCATAGAAGACAACTTAAATTATAACGAACCTCCTGACTGGTTTTTTTCTGTATGGCATTCATTGGGAGCTGTTTTGCTTGAAGCAGGGAAATATGCTGATGCGGAGAAAGTATACCTGGAAGATTTGAATACTTACGCTGAAAATGGATGGGCTTTAGCAGGTCTCTACCAGGCATTACAACAACAGGGAAAACAGAATCAGGCAAAAGATGTAAAAAAGCGATTTGACGAAGCCTGGCAGTACGCCGATATTAAAATTTCTTCATCGTCGGGTTTGTAGTTATTGTTTAAGTAATGATAGTATGACACAGAAACAAATTGTAGAAGCTTTTTCAAACGGAAATTTTGAAGTGATCTATTCATATTTAGCAGACAATGTGCGGTGGACAGTTGTTGGTGAAAATTATTTTGACGGAAAACAGGAAGTTATAAATAACTGTGAACAAACTGCCCGCTATTTTGAATCGGTGTCGACAAATTTCAATACGATAAATGTCATAGCAGATAACAATCGGGTTGCGATTAATGGGACCGCGGAGTTTGTTCGTGATGATCAAAGGATAAATTTTGTTTCCGCTTGCGATGTATACGAATTTAACGATAATAATGAATTGCAGACCATTACTTCATATTGCATTCAAGACAAAAACTAACCGCTAACAAGGGTAAAAATGAATAATACAAGAGTTTAATTCTTCCTTTGCGCCAGATTCTCACAACTTCTGATACCATTAACGGATCAGCTAAATTTATTGTTATTCAATTAAACGCGTTGTGCCATGCGGCCCATTACTCTTAAAAGCGTCACCGGAAAATGGATCATGGCATCGGCAATACTGGCTTCTGCCATGGCTTTCATTGATGGCACAGCTTTAAATATTGTATTACCCTCTCTTCAAAAAGAATTAGAGGCAACAGGCGTTGACTTGTTCTGGGTATTAAATTCCTATTTACTCATGCTCGCTGCACTCATTTTACCCGGCGGCTCCTTAGGCGATAAATTAGGAAGAAAAAAAATATTCATGATTGGCATTGCTCTTTTTATGCTTGGATCCACCGCATGTGGCCTGGCGCCAACGGTTGGATATTTAATTACCTTCAGAGCCTTACAAGGTATTGGCGGAGCATTGTTGATACCAGGTAGCCTTTCCATCATTACAGCAGCATTTGATAAAAGCGAAAGAGGCCAGGCAATAGGCACCTGGTCTGCCATCACCACCATGGTAACTGTTGGCGGGCCCATACTTGGGGGCGCTTTGGCAGATGCCGGATTATGGCGGGTCATCTTTTTTATTAATGTTCCTATAGGCATTATTTCATTAATAATCCTATGGCGCAAAGTACCGGAAAGCCGCGATGAAGAATCGGATAAATCGCTGGATCATCCGGGAGCATTATCTCTAGTTGCCGGGTTAGCTTTATTAACTTATGGCTTTTTAAAAATTCCGGTAGCCGGATTTAATAATTGGCAGGTATATCTCTCTTTGGCCCTGGGAACATTTTCTTTAATCGTTTTTATCATTATTGAACATAGAAGTAAACACCCGATGATACCGCTGCATTTGTTTAGCAACAAAACATTCAGCGGGGCTAATCTTCTTACCTTTTTTTTGTACGCAGCACTTGCAAGCGCCATGTTATTTCTTACTTTGAATATGGTTCAAATTCAAGGCTATAGCCAGTTGCAGGCCGGCATGACCTTATTGCCTTTTACCATTTTAATAATTGCCATTTCACGATGGTCCGGCAGGTTGGTGGATCAATATGGCCCTCGCTGGTTGCTGATTTCCGGCCCTTTGGTTTCTACTTTCGGCTTGTTGCTCTTATCTTTTGTAAAAGAAACCAATGGGCCATCCGCATTTTGGGTCACATTTTTTCCCGGAATTTTATTTTTTGGATTAGGTATGTCTTTTACGGTAACTCCGCTTACCACAACAGTAATGGGCGCCGTTGCCAGTCATTATTCCGGAACCGCCTCAGGAATTAATAATGCCATCAGCCGCATTGCCAATGTATCTGCCAATGCCATTATTGGCGCATTGGCCCTGGTATTTTTTTCAGGGTTTCTAAACACCAGAATGGAGCGAAGCCCTTTAAAAGAAGAAGCAAAAATAGAGGTGGTATCCCAGGCCGTAAATCTTGGCGATGCAAAAATTCCGGCAACTATTACAGGCGAGAACAGAATTCAAATTGCCCGGGATTATAAGGAGGGATTTATAAATGTTTATGTAAAAGTGATGCGTATTTGTGCTACGCTGGCAGCTTTATCGGCTTTGATGGCATTTTTATTTATCAGGGGTATAAATTCAGTTGAATGATGATCTCTATTCTGCAAAGAGGTATTCCCGAATTCCTATTTCGATTGCTCCGCCACCCATTTTTGAGTTGCATCAACTAAAAATGGTATCATATCTTTCTTGCCTGCTTTGAATGAATGATCGGCTCCTTCGAATTTTACCAGTGTGGCATTTTTAAACGATTTGCATACGGTATCGATCAGGTCAATGGCAGCCAGAGTATCTTTCGTTCCCTGTAAGAAAAGCATCGGCACTTTTACGTCTTTCAGATGTTCAGCCCGGTCTGTGGAGGGTTTACCCGGCTGGTGCAAAGGGAAACCATAAAAGATAAGTCCTTTTACATCCGTACGCTGGTTGGCAGACAAATATTGCGAAGACATCCTTCCGCCAAATGATTTGCCTGCTGCAAAAAGCGGAAGTGAGGGATACAAGGTAAGCGCCTTATTGATGGCGGCTTCAATAGTTTGGTGTGCAACAGCCGGCGAATCCGGCCGTTTTTTCTTTTGTTCGGCAAAAGGAAAATTGAATCGCAGCGTGGCAATGCCCGCTTCTGCCAAACTGGCTGCCAGTGTTTCCATGAAAATATGATCCATGCCTGCACCTGCACCATGTGCCAAAGTAATGATACTGTTCGCTTTTTCCGGAACTGAACAGAGAGCGGAGACTTCTCCTATTGCAGGAGAAACGGAAAGTGTCAAAGATTGGCTGCG
>DASQIU010000049.1:0-8479 GCA_035631395.1 Daejeonella sp.
CTATAGTTTAGCCGATTCGGCCGAGTATTATTTTGTGGTCAATGTACTGGATCCATCCGTTAATTTGAGCCCTTCGCGTTTTGGCATTGGTCAATTTAACCGGGTTAAATATACAGATAGTGTAATAAAACATCAGTTAAAAGCGGTAAATAGCCAAAATCAACTGATATTTGTAGGTGCGTTTTTCAGCAGACAGGCCGTAGCGGATTATTCCCGTAATATTGTGCCGCTGATGAAAGATATTATGAAAATACCGACAAATAAGTACAATACGTTCTTTATCAGTAAACAAAATCTAGATAAATTGACCAACCGCGAAAAGGTAGATCAATACATCGAATATTATCAGAAAAATTTTTAGCAGGAGCCTAATATTTATATGAATAATCAGTTATCTCAGCAAGACATTAACCGTTACACAATAAACTTTTGGAAATGGATTATCGGAATTATCGCCACAGGAGCCATTCTCATTTTTAGCATTGGCTTAGGACTATTTGGCAAACTCCCCTCTTTCCGTGACTTGGAAAACCCCAAAAGCAACCAGGCTTCAGAAGTTATTTCGGATGACAATGTGGTTCTGGGAACTTACTATGTGCAAAACCGTTCTAATGTGCGGTATGACCAGATCTCGCCCAATGTGATCAATGCCTTGATTTCTACCGAAGACATCCGGTTTTATAACCATTCTGGTATAGATTTTAAGCGCACTTTTACCATCATTTTTTATAATCTAACTGGGAACAAACAGGGCGCCAGTACCATTACCCAGCAATTGGCGCTGAACTTATTCTCAGAGCGTGCCAAAAATCCGGCAAAACGCTTTATCCAAAAACTGCAGGAATGGATTATTGCCGTAAAACTGGAGCGTAATTATACCAAAGAAGAAATTATAACCATGTATCTGAACACGGTTGACTTTGGCTCTTACAATACCTATGGCATCAAATCGGCGGCCCGTACTTATTTCAACACTACGCCCGATAAGCTGGAACCGGAACAGGCTGCCATTTTAGTAGGAATGCTGAAGGGCCCTTCTTATTATAATCCGATACGTAATCCGGAACGTGCTTTGGGCCGCCGGAATACGGTACTGGATAATATGCGTAAAGCCAATTACCTAAGCGCCGAAGAAGCGCAGACTCTTATGGCCAAACCGCTGGGATTACATTTTACCATGGGCGATCATAATGAAGGACTAGCGGCTTATTTCCGTGCGGTTTTGAAAAAAGATATTCAGAAAACTTTCGACGAAAACTCCATCACTAAACCCGATGGAACCCCTTATGATCTGGACCGCGATGGACTGAAAATTTACACCACCATTAACTCGCGGATGCAAACCTATGCCGAACAAGCGCAGCGGGAGTATTTAAAAGATCTGCAAAAACAATTCAATGCCCAGTTTAAAGGGAAAAATCCTTTTAAAGATTATCAGATATTAATTGATCAGGGCATGAAACGCTCTGACCGCTATCAGCAATTAAGGGCTGAAGGAAAATCGGAAGACGAAATTAATAAGGACTTTAACACGCCGGCCAAAATGAGCATTTTTAGCTGGCGAGGCGAAATAGATACTCTGATGACTCCTATTGATTCTATCAGGTATTATAAAATGATGTTGCGCAATGCTGTGATGTCTATGGAACCGCAAACCGGTTATGTGCGTGCCTGGGTGGGCGGTATTAACTTTGAACACTTTAAATACGATCAGGTAAAAATGGGTACCCGCCAGGTGGGTTCTACAGCCAAGCCTTTTACCTATGCCGCGGCCATTAACGAAGGTTTTTCGCCTTGCTATACCGTACCGAATGAACCGGTAGAGATTGACGGCTGGGTTCCAAAAGCCTACAATCCTATTCCCGGATATTTAACCATACGTAAGGCTATGGCTAATTCGCAAAACTATATTACGGCTTACATGATGAAACAGGTAGGCCCCACGGCTGTATCTACCCTGACCAAAAGAATGGGTATTACCAGCGAAGTGCCGGCTGTTCCATCCATTTGCCTGGGTACTTTTAACGCTTCGGTATATGATATGGTTGGTGCCTATTCTACTTTTGTTAATCATGGCGTATGGACGGAGCCGCTTTATTTACTTCGCATTGAGGACAAAAACGGCAATGTCATTTATGAGCGTCAACCTAACATTAAGGTAGCTTTAAACCCGCAAACGGCCTATGTAATGACCGATATGCTTAAATCCGTGGTTTCAGAAGGTACCGGACGACGCCTTAGATACCGTTATAATTTCACCAATCCTATTGGCGGAAAAACCGGTACAACTCAAGCCAATTCAGACGGCTGGTTTATTGGTATTACCCCGCAACTGGTAACCGGCGTTTGGACTGGTGCCGAAGACCGGGCCATCCATTTTGCCTCTACCAGTCAGGGGGAAGGAGCCAACTCAGCCCTGCCTATTTTTGCCCTATATATGAAAAGCGTATATGCAGACCCAACCCTGAAATATACCAAAGGCGATTTTGAAGTACCTAAAGGCGGTGTAACTATTACGCTAGACTGTGGAGCGTATAATCAGCAGCAAAGCGGGCAAACAGAACTGGATCAAAAACTGGGTTTTTAATGTTAGTTTAGAGCCTGTTTAAATTTGTATCAAAGATAATTATATGTCGTCCGGATGGGAATTAATGCATATGCTAATTTAATCTTCTATTAATGTGGCGTCCCGAGGGGAAAATATTTGCTCCGTTAGGAGCTATGTGTTAGTAGAAATTCCAAAAACAAGAACGTAAAAACCTCTTTAGGGGGTGATATAAAAAAAATAAACAAGCTCTAAGAGCTTAACACTGGTTCGTTATTTTGATTTTGTGAGGTTTTAGAATGGAGAAGTTTGATTACCGGTTGGCTTTAAAAAAAATCCCACCTAAACCCGGTGTTTACCAATTTTGGAATGCCACCGGTGAACTTATTTATATTGGGAAAGCCAAAAGCTTAAAAAATCGCGTTACCTCCTATTTTGTCAAGGATCACTCCCGCATCAATGCCAAAACCCGGGTGCTGGTTAGCAAAATCAGCAACATTACTTTCACCATTGTTGACACCGAAATTGACGCCTGGCTGCTGGAAAACAGCCTGATCAAAAAGCATCAGCCCCGGTATAATGTGATGCTGAAGGATGATAAAACCTATCCCTGGATTGTCATTAAAAACGAACGTTTCCCGCGTATTTTCTGGACCCGCAAAATCATCCGTGACGGTTCCACCTATTTTGGGCCCTATGCCTCGGTAAGTATGATGCATACCATTTTAGGTTTGATCAAAGAGATTTATCCGCTCCGCAATTGCAATTTGCCCCTTAACCCGGCCAATATCGCCGCCGGAAAATTCCGGGTTTGCCTGGAATATCAGATCGGCAATTGCAAAGGCCCTTGCCAAGCTTTTCAATCGGAGGAAGACTATAACCGCAATATTGAGGATATTAAAGATATTCTGAACGGAAAAACCGGTACTGTGGTGCGTAAACTGAAATCCGAATTGGAGCAAGCTGTAGCCAGTCTAAATTTTGAACTAGCCCATATCCTCCAGCAAAAGTATGATCATCTGGAACGTTATCAGAGCAAATCAACCGTGGTAAGCTCTTCTATTTCTGATGTGGATGTATTCAGTATTGCCAGCGATGAAAAACACGCTTTTGTGAATTTCCTGAAAGTAATGAATGGCGCCATTATTCAGACTCAAACTTTAGAGCTGAAAAAACGCCTGGACGAAACCGAAGAGGAATTGCTCAGTCTGGCCATATCTGAATTCAGGACTCGGTTTAACAGCCATTCCAAAGAAGTTATTGTGCCTTTTGATATCGAACTGGACGATCCTAAAATAAAATTTACGGTTCCCAAACTGGGCGAGAAGAAAAAACTGCTGGAGCTTTCGCAGAAAAACGTGGCTTTCTTTAAACGGGAGAAGTTGGAACAATATGAAAAACTGAATCCGGAACTGCGCACCGAACGCCTGCTAACCCAGTTGCAAAAAGATCTGCGTTTAAACCAGTTACCGCGTCATATAGAATGTTTTGATAACTCTAATTTCCAGGGCAAATATCCGGTTTCGGCCATTGTGGTTTTTAGAGATGCCAAGCCTTCCAAAAAAGACTACCGGCATTTTAACGTAAAAACCGTAGAAGGCCCCAATGATTTTGCCACTATGGAAGAAGCCGTACACCGACGTTACAGCCGCCTGCTGGAAGAAGGTCAAAGTTTGCCCCAACTTATTGTAATAGATGGCGGCAAGGGGCAGTTATCTTCAGCCATCAAAAGTCTGAAATTACTGGGCATAGAAAGTCAGGTAACTGTTATTGGCATTGCCAAACGCCTGGAAGAGATTTATTACCCTAACGACCCCTACCCTTTATACCTGGATAAAAAATCAGAATCCCTGAAAATTATCCAGCAATTAAGAGATGAGGCCCATCGCTTTGGCATCACTTTCCACCGTAAAAAACGTAATAAAGCTACCCTGGCTACCGAGCTGGAAAATATTCCCGGCATAGGCCGCACTTCGGCCGATAAATTATTGCGGCATTTTAAATCAGTAAAGAAAATCCGCGAAGCTAATGAATCTCAATTGCTTGAGGTTCTGAATACCAAACAGGCCAAAGCCCTGCAAGAGTATTTTCAAGAAAGTTGATTGGTTAATTAAGAAACGATTACGTTTCTACACAACAATGTTGTTTCGATTTAAACCCGATTGGTGAAAAAACCGGAATTAAGCGTTTTGAATTAGAATTTAGAGCGACAAATATACATTTTAATAATAACAGGCCATATGATCTCTTCCTTTTACCGGCAAACGGAATTGCAACATGATCTCGTGAGAGCCTTTTTGCACCTGAGACAGGCGAGTATGGGCAAAATCGTAGGAATAACCCAATTGTAAATCAGGGCTTAGATAAATTGAAGCTAATGCGTCAAAAGAGTCTAAGGAACGGTAAGAGGCCCCCAGCCAAAGTGTATTTTTGATTAGCAAGTTAAAATTCATATCGAATTCCATGGGCGAACCATTCACAAACTTCATCAAAAAATTGGGTTTTAAGAGATAATCGTTGCCCAGGTTGAGTAAGTAACCGGCCTGGAGCAAATAATGCGGACGATAAGTGGATTTGCCAGCTAACTGGGCCAGATTAGAAAAATCGCGGTAATAGAAATGCGGTGACGAGATGCCCACATAGTAATCTTTGGCAAAAAGCATAACCCCCAGTCCGAAGTTTCCACGAAGATTACGTTCGTCCATAAAAACAGGATCATTGGGTGAGTAGGGACTTTGTGGATACAGTTCTGAATAGTTGGCCTGAAAGCTACTAATGCCTCCGTTTGCTCCAAAAGCCAGATAAGATTTCTCAGCAATGGGAACTCTTTGGGTTAAGGTTAAATATCCGCCGGTTTCAGAGATGACCTCTCCAATCTGATCCCGCACGAGCAAGGCGCCTACAAAAGTGTTGGATTCTTTGATTGGGGTATGAAAAGAAATGGTTTGCGTGTTGGGCGCACCTTTAAAACCTACCCATTGATGACGTGTTAAAGCCGTAAATGCCATCGACTCATCTACAGCGGCATAAGCGGGGTTAATAGCCAGCCCGTTAAACATGTACTGGGTGTACATGGCTTTTTGCTGTGCCTTTGCCATAAATACAGTACAGCAAAATAGAGCAAGAGCCAGGGCTATTTTTTTCATTATAGTTTGCTTTTTTAAGGCAATATTTCCAGATGCTTTATTTTTGTGATTCCGGTATGCCGCTATTTAAGGTGCCTTTGCTTTTTGACAATAAGGTTTATTATCAGGTTTGCAATTAAATAACTAGGGTTTTGGAGGGTTTACGAGGAAAGTGGAAAGAATGTTTCCGTTGTTTTTACTTAGTGAAGAACAACAGAAACATTCTCTATAAATTTTATCTTTTCAAGATAAAATAGCCTTTGTTTACTTTCCTGACACCGTTTTGATCGGTGGTGTAAATAACGTAATAGTAAACGCCGTCGATCAGGTTCTTATTGGAATTGGTTAATAAACCGGCGTTGGCTACTCCGTTAAATGAGCGATCGGCATTATCGTATCCTTTGATAGCAAATACTTGATTACCCCAACGATTGTAAATAAACACTTCGTTGTTGGGATACTTGGCAATATTGTAAATCAGGAAACGCTCATTTCCTAATCCATCGCCATTAGGCGAAACCAAAGGATCTGGATGAATATCCGGATTTTCTTCAGGTCCCACTGGTTTAGACTCCGGATACATATCGTAAATGGTAACCACCGAACCTGTTCCAATAAGTACATATTCTGAAGAGGTGGTCTGGATGTTGACTATCACATGCTCATCGTTTTCTTTAATTTCATCGCGAAGGGCATGAACAGTTAGTTTTTGGGTGGTGGTGGTTTGTCCGGCCGGGATATGGATTCTTTGGAAATTATCTTTTAAGACATAATCGATATCCCTTTGCGCATCTCCCTCATAGTTTAAGGTGATGTATGCATCTAGTGGGAATGGTTCTGTAAGTACCGCGGTAATGCTTACCTGGCTTCCTTCCGGGATGCGGGATGTGGCTGGGGTTAAATTTACGGTAACTACAGGCAGCACCCACAGGGTTACTGTTGCCTCGGTGCAAGCGCCATGAGGATCACAAACCTGATATCTGAACTGATCTTTTCCTGTAAAATCGATGGCTGGAGAGTACATAAAACTACCGTTACTATCTAATTGGATAGTGCCATTGGAAGGTTTGGAAGCGAGCGCAAAGTTTAGAGGATCTCCATCAGGATCTTCAGCATGGTCGGCTATTGATCCGGCATAGCTTTGGTTTCTCATCGTATAGAAAACATCATCCCGGGCGGTAGGAGGGCAATTACCTGGCAATACTTCGGCAGAAATATTGAATGTACAACCCTGGCTGTCGGTTACTATCACAAGATAATTGCCTGATTTCAGATTCTTGAACTCTCCAACGATATTGCTGATTCCATTTAAGGAATAGGTATATGGAGCTGTACCTCCGGTAGCCGAGATCAGGATAGAACCATCTTCAGAATATTTACAGGTGGTTGCTTGTGCAGATGGAGTAGCGCTTAGAATGGCCGGCTCGTTGATGGTTACGCTGTTGCTTAAGGTAAAGCAGTTGTCGCTTACCGTTAAAGTATATTCTCCCGCAGGCAGGTTGTTTACCGTGGCCGTTGTTCCCACTTCAATCCCCGCCGCATTCTTCCAGCTGTAGGAAAGAGTTCCTACCACATTGGCCACGGCTCCTGCCGTTACACTGCCGGTGGAAGAGCCGTGGCAGTTGGCATCGCTTGTGGTAGAGGCAGCCAGGGTGAGCGCAGCTGGTTCCAGAATATCCAATTTTCCATCTACAGGCATACAGTTCATGGCATCGCTTACTGTCCAGATGTATGCTGTTCCTGCAACAATATTATTGAATACACCTGTGTTGTTGCTCACTCCATTAAAAGTATAGATTAATGGTGCAATTCCTCCATTGGCTGTAATAGTTACAGTTGACACACCACCATTACAGTTTATAGGAGTTGAGCTAATGGAAGCAGTAATCAACGAAGGGACGGTAATGGTTCCGGTGGTGGTAACCTGCTCACAGGTGCCGATGGTGGTTACGGTGTAGTTAAAGGTGCCCGATACGGTTGGTGTGCCACTGATGGTGAACACGCCGGCATTATAAGTTCCGCTTACTCCTGCTGGCAATCCAGTTACAGAGGCCCCTGTGCCCCCCCCTGCAATGGCGTAAGTGATATTGGTAATCGCAGTATTGATACAGATGGCCTGATTCTCGGTTCCCGCCGCTGAACTCAGGGCTATGGTGGCATCCGGGTTGACGGTAATGGTTCCGGTGGTCGTAACCTGCTCACAGGTGCCAGTAGTGGTTACGGTGTAGTTAAAGGTGCCCGATACGGTTGGTATGCCGCTGATGGTGAACACTCCGGAGTTATAGGTTCCGGTCATGCCGGTTGGCACCCCGGAAACGAAGGCACCGGTACCTCCTCCACCAATCACATAGGTGATATTGTTAGGCGGGGTGTTGATACATACGGTTTGGTTCTCGGTTCCCACTGCCGGACCCAGGACGATGGTGGCATCGGGGTTGACGGTGACGGTAGCCGTTCCGCTCTGTGCTTGCTGGCAAGCGGTAGAGCTGGCATCCTGCACGCTCACTAAGGCATACGTAAAGGTACCGGCCGTAGTGGTTGGAGCATTCACGGTTGCACTAGTGCCCGTACTGGTCACTGTCTGGGGGGTTCCGCCATTGATGGTATAGGTAAAGGTATAAGGAGCCGTACCGTTGGCACCGGTGAAGGTGATCACCGGATCGGTTCCGTTTACACAGACTTCGGCATCTCCGCCAATGGAGGCCGTGGGCAGCGGGTTGACGGTAATGGTAGCCGTTCCGCTCTGTGCTTGCTGGCAAGCGGTAGAACTGGCATCCTGCACGCTCACTAAGGCATACGTAAAGGTACC
>DASQIU010000050.1:0-11815 GCA_035631395.1 Daejeonella sp.
TTCAGGATCAGCTCGGCCAGCTCATTTTCCAGGGCTGTAGGCGCACCAAAGCTCATCCCATTTTGCATAACCTCGGTAACCGATTCGCGAACTTTAGGATGATTATGGCCCAAAATCAACGGGCCCCAGGAACCGCAAAAATCAATAAATTGATTGCCGTCCGCATCCCAGATAAAACAACCATCGCCTTTTTGAATAAAAAGCGGCGTTCCATATACCGAGCGGAAAGCACGTACCGGCGAATTTACACCGCCGGGAAAGTATTTTTTAGCTTTTTCAAACAGTTCGGCAGATTTTTCACGCGAAATATCTGGTTTGCCAACGGTGGCAACCGGTCTTTCCTCTTCTGATCCGCTAAATATTTTCTTTAATGAGTCTAACATACGTACAAAATTACATCCAGCCTTTTTCTAAAATTTCCCGGGCATGGTAAGTGATAATGATACCAGCACCGGCACGGGCAAAAGCATACATATTTTCCATTACCACTTTTTGCTCATCTACCCATCCGTTTTGTACGGCAGCTTTCACCATCGAATATTCGCCAGAAACATTGTAGCAAGCTACCGGCAACTGCGTATTTTCTTTCAAACGCTGAATAACGTCCAGATAAGCCAAAGCAGGTTTTACCATCAGAATATCGGCACCTTCCTGCTCATCTAAAAAGGCTTCCCGCAAGGTTTCATCCGGATTTCTGAAATCCATTTGATAAGCTTTGCGATCGCCTTTATTCGGGGCTGAATCGGCCGCTTCGCGGAAAGGCCCATAATAAGCAGACGCAAATTTAATGCTATAGCTCATGATGGAGGTATTCTCAAATCCATTTTGATCCAATTTTTGGCGGATGCCTAAAATCCGTCCGTCCATCATATCAGAAGGAGCCACCATATCAGCGCCAGCCTGGGCATGCGCCAAAGACATTTTAGCCAATATTTCTACCGTTTCATCATTCTGCACATAATCATGGTGCATAATTCCGCAATGGCCGTGCGTGGTATAAGCGCAGGTACATACATCGGTAATTACGTACAAATCATCTCCGAACGCTTTTTTAAGTTCGCGAACGGACTGTGCAACCACCGAATTCTCACTGTAAGAAGAACTGGCATCTTCGCATTTTTCTTCGCCTACCCCAAACAAAAGCACTTTGTTGATTCCCAGCTTCAGTGATTTCTCTACATCTTTTACTAAAGTATCGGCAGAAAAATGACTGATTCCGGGCATGGCGTCAATACCATGTTGTACTCCTTTACCGGGTACCACAAAGTATGGATAGATAAACATGTCTTTGGATAACCGGGTTTCGGCTACCATTTCACGCACAATTGGCGACTTTCTTAATCTTCTTGGACGAATTAGCATAGCAATATCTCATCCCCGCAAAGGGAAATTATTTTTTATAGGATTTAAAAATCTAAACCAAACACCGCTTCGGCCAGACCAATTTCATCAGGCGAATAAGGAAGCGTGTATGTAACGCCTATTTCATCAAACTTACGACCGGTAGATTTGCCAATGCAAACCACCTGCTGGCCGGGTTCCAATAAATTATCTTTAAAATAAGCCTCTACGTTTGATGGGCTGGTAAACACCAATACCTGCGCAACAGAAGGCTCTACATCTTCTTCGATGATAGTTTCATATACCGGCAACTCGATAACTTTGGTATCGGCAGATAAAGCCTGCTGAATGGTACGCATAGAATCTTTAGCTCCGGGCAATAAAACCGTAGCGCCATTGGCCACTTTAGCAAATTCTTCGGCAATATCAGTGGTATCGATGCCTTCACTTTCACCGTTAAAATCGGCCGCTTTGCCAAAACGCCGCAAAGTATCTTCGGAAGCACGCCCCAACACACCAAATTTTACATTTTTGGGTAAAACAGGTTCCAATTGAAAGAAGTGCTCAATGGCATTTTTACTGCTGAAGAAAATCCAATCTACCCGTTTTAAGATGTACGGATCCATTTTGGTAATGATTGGGCAGGTTCTGATCAGCGAACGATCTTCAATTTTGATATGATGTTTTTCCATTGCCCGGCGGAAATAGCTGCCTTCGGGCAAATCGCGGGAAATAAAAACCTGGCGTGGGAATTTACGGTTTGGAGCAAATTTTGCCACAATCTTTTCGGCCAATCCTTCAGTGCATTCGCTCTGAATAAACAGGCGGTCGGGGAAATCACGGCCTGAATCAGCTTTGGCGGTCCAAACCTGGAACAATCCGTTTTCTTCACGGCAATAACATCCCAAAGGCAATTGGCAACCTCCCTCAAACATATTCAATACTTTGCGCTCCACGCTGATGCGACGGGCAATGTCTTTCTGATTGATTCTTTGCAATTGCTCAAAAAGCTCGGTATCGCTTTCGCGGATTTGTATCGCTAAAACACCCTGTGCCGGTGCCGGAATCATTTCGGTAGGATCCAGTTCTTCGATATGGAATTCAGACAGATTGATCCCTAAACGCTCAATGCCGGCTTTGGCCAGCATAATGGCATCATAATCTTCGTTGCGAAGTTTTTGTAGGCGGGTAATAATATTTCCACGCAGATCTTCCAGCTCCACATCCGGGCGAATGGCCCGTAATTGAGCTTTACGCCGGTTGGAGGAAGTACCAACCAGGGCGCCATATTTCAGAGATAGTTTTTGCGAAACATCTACGCAATCTTTCAGGATCAGCAATAGTTCTGCAGGATTTTCGCGTTCAGAAACGGCGGCAACAATTAAACCGGCGGGATTAGTAGTTGGCAGGTCTTTATGCGAATGAACGGCCAGATCAATGGTTCCGGCCAATAATTCTTCTTCCAGCTCTTTGGTAAAAAAACCTTTGCCTTCAATTTTATCAAAACTCAGGTTCAACAATTTATCACCCTGGGTTTTAATAATTTTAATTTCGGTTTCTAAACCCAAATAAATTAACTGACTGTTAATAAAACGGGCTTGCCAAAGGGCCAGCTCGCTTCCACGCGTTCCGATAATAATTTTTCTAGTCACAGCAAATAAAGAATAGCCGGGCTTAAAAACCCAACATGAAAATAAAGATTTTTACAAAAAAGAAGATGCTAAAAATCAGGAGTCGACATGATTAACCAAAATATCTTTGGCCATCACCATCGGAACACTAATGTATTTCTTCTCCATATAACTGATAATCTTTTCCAATACCTCCCGGGAGTTTTCATCCAGACTTTCCAGCTCATCCACAAAAACGGCATCCATAGCCACCCGCTTGATCTCTTTGATCCGCTCGGGCACTTCACGCATGGCAATTTCTACACGGCGCTGTTTCAATACCGGTTTAAAATCCTGCATATTTTCTTCAATTATGCGCTCGGCATGGGTTAGTTCCTGGTAACGCTCCTGCAAGTTGTTATTGGCAATTTCCTGTAAACTCTTCACTTCAATAAAGTTTACCGGATGATTATCCAACACCTTAGAACAGGTATCATTCGGAACGGCCAAGTCAACAATCACCTTTTTCTCGGTATCGCCATTCAGCAATGAGCTGTAGATTTCCGGAGTAACCAAGGGTTCTGGAGCCGAAGTGCAGGTAATTATCACATCAAAGCCTTTTTTGTAGGCTTTTAAAGCTTCCAGATCATAAGCCTCGCCATTTAATTCATTGGCCAGTATTTCTGCCTTGGCCAAACTGCGGTTAAAGATCGCAAAATTGGAAAACTTATGTTTTTGAAGATATTTACTAATATTTTTATTGGTTTCGCCGGCTCCGATAATGAGGATACGGGCGTTAGAGGTTAGATTCAACTCCCGCAATTTACGGTAAGCCAGAGATACTACCGAAATGGGTTTGCGGGAAATATTGGTATGGGTATAAACTTCTTTGGCTGTTTTCACTACCCTATTCATGATCAGGCGTAAATAATCGCCCGTAAAACCGGCTTCTTTACAAGTTTCGTAAGCCTTGCGTATCTGGGCCAAAATCTCTTTTTCGCCAACTACCAAACTTTCTAATGAACAGGAAGTACGCAACAAATGCTTCAAGGCATTTTCATCTTCATAAACCGAAACCTGATTGGAGAAATCTTCCAATGCCTCTTCAGGTACACAAAAATTTAACGCACGGATAAAATCTTTAACAAAATCCTGATTCAACTCATGAGAGGCGGTAAACACAAATTCTACCCGGTTACAGGTACCTATGTAAAAGATCTCGGAAATATTGAACTTTGCTTTTACAGACTGTAATTTATCATGCAGAGTTTCGTTACAAATAACAAACTTTCCTAAATCCTTTAGATCGACGTGTTTATGAGTAAACGCTATGACTTTTAAATCTTTCAACCCTATGTGTTCTATTTAATGCCACAAAAGTAATCAATAAGGATATTGGGGTGTGTCAATAATTTGTAAAACAGAAGTATTTAGAAAGGTTATAAATAATAATACTAAATATTTCAAAAATTCGTTGCACGTGTTCGGGACCTCAACAATTTAAGTTCTCTAACTGTTATTTGGCGTAGTATGATTATTCAACAAACATTTACCATTACCGGATCTTCGAACAGGGCGATGCTGGCCGATTTAACTTATAAGAATAATCACCCCAACGCTCCCTTAATCATTTTCGTTCATGGCTTTAAAGGTTTTAAAGATTGGGGAGCCCATAATTTGGTAGCCGAATACTTTGCCGAAAATGGATTTCGTTTCCTGAAATTTAATTTTTCGCATAATGGCACTACACCCCAAAATCCTGTGGAATTTGCCGACCTGGGCGCATTTAGCGACAATACCTTTACCAAAGAATTTTTTGACCTGGACAAAATCATTGAATTTGCCTGTAGCGGAGCCGAATTTCCGGCTGCAAAAACCTTAAGCCTGATTGGTCATAGCCGCGGCGGCGGTATCAGCATTATTCAGGCAGCTAAAGATGACCGGATAGAAAAATTAGTTACCTGGGCCTCCATCTCCGATTTCAGCAGTCTGTGGAACCGGGAACAAGTGGCCGAATGGCGCCAAAAAGGCGTTATTTACACCTTTAACGTACGAACCAAACAAAATACCCCCTTAAAAGTAGACCTACTTTATGATTTGGAAAAACACCGCCAGGAATACAACATATTGGCCGCTGCATCGCGGGTAAATAAACCCTGGTTAATTATACATGGCGATGAGGATGAAAACGTGTCGTTAACCCAGGCCCAGCAATTAAGTGAAAAAGCGCCCCATGCCGAGTTTATGATCATCCCCTATTCCAATCATGTTTTTGGCGCATCGCACCCTTATACGGGCACCGATCTGCCCATGCAATTGCAGCTGGTTTGCCAGAAAACAGCAGAGTTTCTGAAAAAACCTTTCAAGGGCCTGTAATATCTGCCTAAAAATCTTGTTTGTTTACAATGGATCTATCCAGTTTCCGTCTTCGCGGATGATTCCGATCAGCTCATCGAGAGCATGCTCTGTGTTGACATTTTTCTTCACCACTTCTTTGCCGCGATAAAGCGTAATTTTTCCCGGCCCGGTACCTACATAGCCATAATCGGCATCGGCCATTTCACCGGGACCATTTACAATACAGCCCATGATCCCGATTTTCAAACCTTTTAAATGATCGGTACGACTGCGGATCATCTGGGTGGTTTCCTGCAGATCAAACAAAGTACGGCCGCAGCTTGGGCAGGAAATATATTCGGTTTTAGAGATCCGCGAACGCGTAGCCTGCAAAACACCAAAGGAGGTGCTCAGAATAGTTTTGGTTGGAACCGGAGCATCGGCCCAAATGCCATCTCCAAATCCATCAATTAATAAACCGCCAAAATCAGTAGCCGCATAAAGCTGAAAATCTTCTTCGGATAAAATAGAGGTCAACCCTGAATTTTCAACTCCGTATTGACGGCGGATAATTACCGGAACCTCCAGACCTATTTCCATCAGTTTAAAAAAGGCTTCCCTCTGATCGGACATGCCGGTTAAGCTGTTTGTTTGCAAAACAAAAACCAAGGTATTATCCAGGGGCAAACGGCCAAATTCTTCGCTCGAAATATCGGCATTAGTAATCCGGACCAAATTCAAAGCGCTATCGCGAAACTCAGCCGCCAGATATTCTTCCAGCGTATATAAAGGATGGCAATTGGTTTTGTTAGTCAGTTTTTTCCAGGTAGGATAATTATATAATTGTTTCAGGTTACCCGGAAAATTGAATGAAGGTAGCTCATCAGCCAGATAAACAAAATCCACCGACTGCTCGCCCATATTGTATTTATCCAGAACCGGAGCGTACAAATACCCTACATCGGCCAGAATAGCAGGATCTTTTAGATTTTTTGCCGAAAGATCTATAACTACCCTGGGAACTTGGTGGCCGCCAATAAAAGTATTCAACTCAGCAGATTGACGTCGGCTATAGGTATAAGGGCTAAAATCAGTCGGAGAACTTAATTTCAAAGATTCCCGCTGTTCTTTTTTCACGGCCTCTTCACGTTTTTTATAACGGTTAGCCAAAGCCATGGCTACAGGCGCTTCAAACTCCGGATCTTCGGTTAAAGAAACCCGGATAGTATCGCCTAGACCATCTTCCAGCAGGGTTCCAATGCCCACCGCCGATTTGATCCGGCCATCTTCCCCATCGCCAGCCTCGGTTACGCCCAGGTGCAAAGGATAATTCATGCCTTCTTTCACCATGGTTTCTACCAATAAACGGTAAGCCTGAACCATTACCTGCGGATTACTGGCTTTCATGGAAATAACCAGGTTATGGAAATTCAGATCTTCGCACATGCGCATAAATTCCATAGCCGATTCAACCATTCCCTGCGGAGTATCGCCGTAATGGCTCATAATCCGGTCTGAAAGCGAACCGTGATTGGTACCAATGCGCATGGCCGTACCGTATTCTTTGCAGACTTTTACCAGTGGCGCAAATTTCTGATAGATGCGTGCCAGTTCTGCCTGATATTCAGTTGGGGTATATTCAAAATTTTCGAAACGCTTTTTATCGGCATAATTTCCGGGGTTAACCCGTACTTTTTCTACGATGCGGGCAGCCACTTCGGCCGCATTGGGTGTAAAATGAATATCCGCAATCAAAGGAACCTGATAACCGCGTTTTCTCAGCTCTTTTTTGATCTCGGCCAGATTCTGTGCTTCTTTAATGCTGGGAGCCGTAATGCGCACAAATTCACAGCCCGCATTCACCATACGGATGGTTTGCTCTACCGTACCCAAAGTATCCATGGTATCGGTAGTGGTCATGCTCTGGATACGGATAGGATTATGCGCACCCATAGCCATATCGCCAATTAAAACTTCGCGGGTTAAAAACCTGGAGTAAGTACTAAGGGAATTACAATAACGGCCTTCTAATATCTTTACAGTATCCTGAGTCATGCAAGCAAATCGAAAATTTCACAAAAGTACACAATCCCGGCCAGTTCGCAATTACGCTCTAATTTTCGACATTGCGAGACACAAAGAAAGTTTAGTTGGTTAGTGTTTAGCTGGTTAGTGGTTTAGTTGACCGTTCGATTTTTTTCGTTGCTGCGAGGCACATTACTCCGCTCCGAAGCACGCACCCGGCCTCACAAGGTTTAGCGTTCAGAAAGGATTAAAAACAGCTACCAAAAACGTGCAAATTCAACACGCCAGAAAGCAATTCGGAGAAGTGGTGCAGAAGCTTACTATTGAACTAAAACATTCCCACGGCTCGAATTGCAGATGGCTGTTTTTAATCCTTTTAGAGCTAAAGCTTGTGAAGCCTTGAATTTTGTTTCTTTTTTCAAGAAAAAGAAGCTTTCGAATAAGGTGCCGCCCCGCTGGGCTCAATAATAGGGCAAATTTGGTGTTATCAATATGGCATCCCCTATGGGATTCTTTTCGCTAATTTTTCAATGTTCTCCTATGACACAGTTTTTAATATAAAAGCTGCTTAAAATTTATCCCCCCATGGCATAAACCACAATATTTACTCCAAACTTGGTATTGTCCTCGGCTAAAAAACGCTTATTGCGGAAATCATAATCCCATTCACAGCCATAATCTTTATTACTGTAAAGTACCCGGATGCGGCCATTTATCTCAATGGCCTTCAGATAATCATGCACCAGATCATCACCCCAGCCATTCAGTTCAAAAGAAGTGGTAGGCGGACCTTTCTCGAAATTGAAAAAAGAATGATAAATCTCATGATTGTTGGGGATTTTTTTCAAGGCATCAGGGCCAAACAAAGCGGCCATTTGCGCTTCAAAAGATTTGGCAAAAAGGCCATCGATATCATGATTGCAATCATCTACAAACACAAATCCCCCGTTTTGGACATATTTTTTGAAATTCGATTTTTCTGCCGCATTAAACTGCACCAGCTTGTGCCCGCTGAGATAACAAAAAGGTGCTGAGAATATATCATTACTACCCAAATCCACTATTTTTTCCTGCGGATTGATGGGAATGGTGGTATATTCCATCAGGGAATTTAAGAGATTGGAAGGCATCCGCTGATCGGTATCCCAATCGCCTGATTGATAGCGTAAGCGGGTAAAAGTGAATTTAGAAGCAAACATCATCCTAAAGTATAGCAATAAAATTATTGCGCCTAATTAATTATTAGCGCTTATGCTATCATAACACAAAAATTACTTTGTGACTTTGATAAATTAAAAGGCAAGCCATTCATTAAATAGCTTGAACTTGCTTTTTATCTAATAATTCAGCTATACCAACACCAAGTATAAATGCAATTTCTGTCAGTACATCAACAGTGAAATTTTGGGTTCCGCTAAGCCATTTGGTTATCTCTGAAGGGCTTTTTCCAAACTTTTCTGCAAATTGCGACTTCTTCCAACCTTTTGCCTTCATCAAATCTTCGATTCGTGCAGCAAGCTGCATTTTCACCTTTGTTTTCTCCATTTCTAAGGGAGTAACCTCCTCCAATAACTCTTGAAGTTTTGAACTCTGATACGCCCTTGCTTTGGTCGCGTTACTCATTGTCGTAATTTTTTAAATTTCCTTCTAATTCTGTTCGGTCTACAGACCAATACAAATCACATTTTGGAATTTTCTCATATAGATCGAAATTTGATCAACCTTGTTTCCAAATTTAGAAACAATGTTAAATTTGTAATGTTTAGCAAGTAAAATGAGATATTTTGAAACACGTTTTATGGAAGAAGCAAACGAGTTTATTGCTAAGCTTGACCCCAAAATCGTCAAAAAAATCTTTTATAACATTGACCTTGCTGAACAGACCAATGACTCAAAACTTTTCAAGAAGCTTCAAAACGACATTTGGAAGTTTCGGACCAAGTTCGCTAGACTTCAAATCCGACTTCTTGCCTTTTGGGACAAGTCTAACAATATAAAAACCTTGGTTATAGCTACCCACGGATTCATTAAGAAAGTTGACAAAGTACCAGCGAACGAGATTTACCGGGCCATGAAACTGAGAGAAAAATATTTTAAAATCAAACAAAAAAGTGATGGCAACTAAAGAACTAAAAATCTATTCGCTTGCCGAGATGAAGGATAAGTATATCGGCAAACCTGGCACAAAAGAGCGTGAAGAATACGAATATGAACTTCGCATGGATGTTTTGGGTAAGATGATTAAAGCTGCCCGACAAGAACGTAACTTGACACAAGAGGAACTTGGACGACTTGTTGGCGTACAAAAAGCCCAAATTTCCAAACTCGAGAGTAGCGCCAATAGTGCAACAATTGATACGATACTTAAAGTTTTCAAGGCATTAAAAGCAGAAATAAACTTTAACGTGAAACTTGAGGACAATTTTGTAAAACTTGCCTAATGGCCCCTACGGCTTCTCACACCGTTCAAATTGATAAACCCAAACAAATGGATTACTCATCCAATTTTCTACACCATAAATGCCCGACCATAATTTTTTGAACCAATCATAAGGAGAATTATGCCCGTCGCCTTGCGTTATTGGAAAGCCTTCTAAGATGCAATCCTCAACAGAAATATCTTGTATTCTCTGAACATCGATTTTGATAATTTTAATAAATTCAGTGGCAAATTCTAGTGGCATTCCTTCATATTCCTGAATAAAACATACATCACCCGCTCGATAGTTCGATATCGCCAAATGTTGTTGGCTAACATCCTCTAAACCGGTTAACCATTGATAAGTACTCTCATTCAACCAGCCTTGATACTGCCAATCAGTTTCAGGTTGATTTTTAATTAATCTTCTGGTTACTGTTTTGCGACCAGATTTTAAAGCTTCCATCATTTCCTGATTGAAACTGAGCGCTCTTAGCGGATACTGTTTTTGATACACTTCATGTAAATTATCTGATACCATGCTTCCTGAAAGAGAATTTAACCTTTTTATTTCTATTTTCCTCAACTCAAAATCCTCCCCAAAATCTGTTAAAACAGTCAGCCTGAAATCAAATTATGCACAATAAAGTTTTCCCAAATAAAATTTCCCAAGTATTAAGTCTAATTGTACTTTGCCTTTTTCTCGTGGCTCCAATAGTTTTCTTTGAGAAAAGCTATTTTAAGGATCTTTCCCGAGACACGGTAAATCTGTTCTATTTTGTGTTTGCATTTCTATTGCTAATAAGCATAGTCCACTTAATCAATTACAAGAATAAAGTCAGGATAGTATACAATTTTAAAATAAAAAATCTCACTTTATTGCCTTTATTGATTATCGCAATATTTACGTTTCAAGTCGGATTAAATGCTCCATTTGGCAGAATGCTAAATTCTGTATTTGGATCTAATACTAGTTTAAGTAATCCCTTAAACTCCCCAATGCTTTGGTTAGGAGCCTTAACTTTAGGCCCGTTATTAGAAGAAATTTTCTTTAGAGGGATCCTTTTAAAAGGATTACTTGAAACCTACAAACCCCAAAAAGCAATTATCATATCAGCTATCATTTTTTCGATTCTTCATTTTAACTCTTCCCAAATTTTGGGAGCTCTAGTTTTGGGCCTTTTATTCGGATCGTTATATTATAAAACAAAAAGCTTAGGACTAACCATTGTATTACATTTCTTTGCAAATTTATTTGGATTGGTCACAGCTTTGCTGAAATACAAGTTAGGGGAATTTAATAATGGCTCAATAACTTATATATATGGCAGCTTCTCTATTTATATTATTATAATTTGCTTAATCATTCTTGCTGTCACTATTTATATAATATATAAAAAAGTGACACGAAACGCCTCCCTCTTATCCCCTAGCTTAAGATAAATTCATTGGTAAGTATTTTCATCAAGCCAACTTTGGCAATGCCAATTAATATCTGGTTGATTTTAAATTAATCTTCTGGCTACCGTTTTGCGACCGGATTTTATGGGCCTCAATCATTTCTTTTGCTGAAAATCAAGGCACTTACTTCAACCATAGCAGGATATTTTTCCGATCTACTTTCATGTAAATTATCTGATACCATGCTTCCTGAAAGAAAATTTAACCTTTTTATTTCTATTTTTCTCAACTCAAACCATATACTTAAACGTTGGAACTATCAGAAAGTAATGTAAAGCAGTTATTAAATAAGCTGCCGCAACTAAAACAGGAAATCCAAAAGGTAATTGTAGGCCAGGACCATATTTTGGAAGAAATAATTATTACCCTGATGGCCGGGGGACATTGTTTGCTGGAGGGCGTACCTGGTCTGGCCAAAACGCTGATGGTTAGAACGCTTTCGCAAGCCCTGGATCTTTCTTTCCACCGCATCCAGTTTACTCCAGATTTAATGCCTACCGATATTATCGGAACTGAAATCCTGGAAGAAGATCATGCCACCGGAAAACGTTTTTTCAAATTCAACCGGGGGCCTTTGTTTGCTCATATTATTCTGGCCGACGAAATTAACCGCACCCCGCCT
>DASQIU010000051.1:0-11176 GCA_035631395.1 Daejeonella sp.
ATATAATGATCGCAGGCCTCACCTGGCGCTCGATTATCTAACGCCAAACATGATTCACAAACAAAAAATCCTTGCCAGTATTAGCTGACAAGGACTATACTTATTCATTCAAAAACTGTCAACCTATTTTAGGACGACTCAGATATTTTTACATCTTACCAGCCTGATATTTATCATTTAAAGATAACCAGCGCTTACGCACTTTCAACTGAGCTGCAGTAGCACTTTCAACTGGTACGATACGGTATTTAGCTATCGGATTTTTTGTCAGTACCAGATCAATGTTTTTCAAAACACCATCGCGACTGATCAGGAAAAACACTTTATCGCCAGGCTTTTTACCGGCAATTATCTTATCTAAATCGCTAACGCGATAACCGTCCATACCAATAATTTCATCATTTACGTTTAAGCCGGCAGTCCAGGCAGCACTTCCGCGAGCCACATACGAAACAGTAATTTTACCATCTTTCATGCTGCTGGTAGCGCCTAAATAAGGTTCGCTTTTACCGGCATTGGCATTTTCTAAGGTTAAACCCGCATAGCCCAGATAAGTAGAGTAATCTATTTCTCCGGTTCCATTCACATATTCCTTATAGATCTTATCCATTGATTTGCCAGCCACTTTTTCGGCCATGGCTTTAAACTCGGCATCGGTGTAACCACGCTTTAACTTCACATAGTACTCATCGTACATGGCTTTTAAAACTTCATCCAAACCTTTTTCACCATTGGTAGCATTCAGAATTTCCAAATCCATTACCATACCTACTACAGCACCTTTATTATAATAAGAAATAGATGAGTTCTTTGAATTTTCGTTCGGGCGGTATTGTTTAATCCAGGCATCAAAGCTGGCTTCGCTTACAGGTTGAACACGGGTACCAGGTTGATTTTCTACCAGGTTGATATCACCAGCTAAAACTTCCAAATACTTTTCTGGGGTATAGAATTCTCCACGGCGAACCATCAGGTTATCATAATAAGCCGTAAAACCTTCGGCAATCCACAAATTGGTGGTATAATTCTCCTGATCATAATTAAATGGACCTAAAGCTGCCGGGCGAAGGCGCTTTACATTCCACAAGTGAAAATACTCATGGGCTACTAACGACAGGAAATTTTTGTAGGTATTTTCATTGCTATAACCCATGCGGGAAGCGCCTAATACGGTTGAGTTGATATGCTCTAAACCGCCGCCACCGCTATTGTAATTATGCACAATAAACACATAACGTTTGTTGGGATTAACGCCAAATATGCGGGTTTCATCTTCCACAATACGGGCCATATCTTTTTTCAGGCGTTCTTTATCATAATTTCCGCCACCGTACATAGCCACTTCATGTTTTACTCCGGCAGCGTCAAACTCAAATACATCCTGGTTGCCCACTTCAATTGGCGAATCAAACAGAATATCAAAATCGGCGGCATAAAACGTGTTGGCTTTGCCGCTAACGGGTTCTAATCCGGTAGAGATTTTTTTCCAGGATTTATAAGGCTGAATACTTACTGTAGCAGGAAGTTTTATCTGATCCTTGACATACATAAAAATCCCGGTAGGAGATAAAAAGGCATGAGCATCGTCCACAAAACTGGTCCGTACAGAGATCTCAAAAGCATATACACGATAGCTGATGGATATTTTATCATTTTTTTGAGTCTGGATTTTCCAGGTATTTTTATCCAGCTTTTCTACCGGAAGAGCTACTCCTTTAACATTTACCGCGGTAAATCCTTCTACATTTTTAGGAAATTCCCGTACCAGGTAAGAACCCGGAGCCCAAACCGGCATTTTTACTTCCAATTGATTTTGTTTGATGCCAGACACTTCCATGTTCACATCTACATAATGCGCCTGAGGCTCTGTAAAAGAAACATTAAAAGCTATTTTAAGCTGAGCATTGGCCATAGACGTAATAGCTGTCATAAGTAATAGGGTAACAAAAAGTTTAGATCTGAGGTACATATTGCAATGTTTTTTAACAAATGTAGTTTTTAAACCCCGTTTTAAAAATGGGTGCATATTTCAGGCTGTAAAATAGTTGCTACATTTTCTTCTCAGTAAACTATCCTGATAGCTTTGTATATTCCGAATATTGCCACTTATATTGGCGATTTAAAATTCGGCAGGTAATTCCTAACGGGATTAGAAAACAGAATTGTTTACAATCAATAAAAAATCAAAAAAAGCATTAATTTAAGAAAAGTAGTTCCATAAAACATGAAAACCAAGTATATCGTTTACATCATCTTAGCTATTTTATTAGGATCCTTAGTTTATTACCGGTATAGCAAAAACCAGGAGGGGCAAAAAACTCCGGGTGGAGCCCCTGGAGGAGCCGGCGGCCCTGGAAAAGGTGGTCAACCCACCCGCGTAAATGGGATAGTGGTTACCGCCGAAGATTTCTCGCATGCCCTTTCGGTTTCGGGTTCTATAGAAGCTAATGAACAAGTGCAGGTGCGAAGCGAGATCCCGGGATTGGTTACGGCCATTTCTTTTGAAGAAGGCAGCAATGTTAATAAAGGTCAGGTATTGCTGAAAATTAACGACCGCGAATTACAGGCGCAATTATCACAAGCTTTAACCAAACAAAAACTAGCCGAAGAACATGAATATCGGGCGGGCATCTTGTACAAAAAGGAAGCCATCAGTAAAGAAGAGTACGATGTAGCTTTAGCCGACCTGCGTTCCTTACAAGCGCAAACCCAATTAATCCAGGCACAATTGTCAAAAACACAAATAAAAGCTCCTTTTAGTGGCAAAATTGGTTTACGTTCTGTTTCAGCCGGAGAATATTTAACTCCAAATACCGTAGTGGCTAATTTGGTAAGTGTTAATCCGGTTAAATTATCGTTCTCTATCCCCGAAAAATATTCAGGTCAAATAAAGCTGAATACTGAGTTTAGTTTTACGGTATCCGGTTCCACTAAAAAATATACCGGCCGGGTTTATGCCATTGAGCCCAGCATTGACCTAGCTACTCGAACCTTACAGTTAAAAGCCAGGGCTGAAAATCCTTCAGGCGAGTTATTACCGGGTTCATTTGCAAAAATCGACCTGCCTTTAACTAATATAAAAGATGCCATTTTGGTTCCTACAGAAGCCATTATCCCGGTATTAAAAGGGAAAAAAGTATTTATCAGCAAAGAAGGAAAAGCTCAGGAGATAATGGTTGAAACCGGCACTCGCACAGAAAAAGCGGTATTGATTACCTCTGGACTTAGCGTAGGAGATACCGTATTAACTACCGGAATGATGTCGTTAAAACCCGATATGCCTGTAAAAATCAAGGTTGTTAACAAATAAAAATCTCGTCAACCAAAACTGTTTTGAATTGATTTTTTCATATAAAAAATATTAGCATGAGTATTTCTACCACCAGTATTAAGCGGCCTGTATTGGCCATTGTGATGAACCTCGTACTGGTTTTGTTCGGCCTTATTGGCTTTAAATTTCTGGGGATACGGGAATATCCTTCCATTGATCCGCCCATTGTTTCGGTACGTACCTCTTATCCCGGAGCCAATTCGGATATTATTGAATCGCAAATTACTGAGCCACTTGAAAAAGCCATCAACAGTATTGACGGAATCAAAAATATTACCTCAGCCAGTAATCAAGGTTCCAGTTCTATTACGGTAGAATTTAATCTGGGCAAAAACCTGGAAGAGGCGGCCAACGATGTACGCGATAAAGTTTCGCAGGCGGTTAGGCAACTTCCCAAAGATATAGACGGATTGCCGGTAGTTTCTAAAGCGGATGCTAACTCGGAAGCCATTATTTCCATGACAGTGCAAAGCGATCAGCGCAACCAGCTTGAACTGAGCGATTATGCCGAAAACGTTATTGCACAAAGGCTACAAACCATTCCCGGGGTAAGTAATGTGCAAATCTGGGGGCAAAAAAGATATGCCATGCGTATCTGGATAGACCCCGCCAGGCTGGCCTCTTATAAACTAACCGCTTTAGATGTAAAGAATGCCCTGGATCGTGAAAATGTGGAATTGCCTTCCGGGAAAATTTCGGGAGACGCTACTGAACTTTCGGTAAAAACCAAGGGGAACATGACCAGCGAGGACGAGTTCAACAACCTGATTATCCAAAGTACGGGCGATAATATTGTTCGCTTACGAGATATCGGAACTGCCGTTTTAGGCCCTGAAAATGAGGAAACCATGTTGCGACAATCAGGCACACCTATGATTGGTATGGCTATTGTTCCGCAGCCGGGTGCTAATTATCTGGATATTTCTAAGGAGTTTTATAAGCGATATGAGCAACTGAAAACAGAACTTCCTGCCGACTTTACTTTAAACATTGCTTTAGACAATACCATTTTTATTAAACGCTCGGTAACAGAAGTAGCCGAAACCATTCTGATTTCCCTATTTCTGGTGGTGATGATTATTTACCTGTTTTTCAGAGACTGGAGTTTAGCCTTCAGGCCACTGATAGACATTCCGGTATCTTTAATCGCTACTTTTTTCATCATGTACCTGTTCGGGTTTTCAATCAACGTGCTTACCCTTTTGGCCGTGGTTCTGGCCACCGGACTGGTTGTGGATGACGGTATTGTGGTTACCGAAAATATTTTCAAGAAATTGGAAGAGGGATATTCTCCATTCCAAGCTGCGATAAAGGGATCTAATGAGATATTTTTTGCCGTAATTTCTATTTCCATTACCTTGGCGGCGGTTTTCCTGCCCGTAATTTTTCTGGAAGGATTTGTAGGCCGCTTATTCCGCGAATTTGGGGTCGTGATTGGCGCTGCGGTATTGATCTCGGCCTTTGTATCTCTTACTCTTACGCCCATGCTAAACGCCTATCTGATGAAACCCCATCAGAAAAAGTCGCGTTTCTACGATCTTACCGAGCCTTATTTTGAAAAAATGACCTCCGGCTACGCTGAATCATTGAATGATTTCATGAAAAAACGCTGGCTGGCCTTCCCTATTATTGTAGTTTGTATTGGTCTGATTGCCTTATTCTGGAATATTCTTCAAAAAGAAACGGCTCCTTACGATGACCGTAGCGCTGTGAATATCAACGTGACTGCACCCGAAGGTTCATCCTATGCTTATACCGATGATTTTGTGTTAAAGCTTACCCAAATGGTAGAAGATTCTATTCCCGAAAAGAGAATCAACTTAACCGTAACCTCACCGGGCTTTAGTGGCTCCGGAGCAGCCAATACAGGTTTTTTAAGAATCCGTTTGAACGAGCCGCAGGAACGCACCCGCAGCCAGGCTGATATAGCCGATAAGCTTACCAAAATTACCCGCGGATATACCGAAGCCAAAACTTTTGTGGTGCAGCAACCTACTATTTCTGTAAATCGCAGGGGCGGCTTGCCGGTTTCATATATCATTCAGGCTCCTAACTTTGAGAAGTTACGGGAGAAATTGCCGCTGTTCATGGAATCTATAAGTCAGGATCCAACCTTTACCGTGACGGATGTGAACTTGAAATTTAACAAACCGGAAATCAATGTTTCTATTGATCGCGAAAAAGCCAAAAATCTGGGGGTTTCCATTTTAGATGTAGCGCAAACCTTACAATTTGCCTTAAGCGGGCAACGTTTTGGCTATTTTAACATGAATGGCAAACAATATCAAGCTATTGGGCAATATGAACGCATTAACCGGAATGAACCAACAGACTTAACTTCCATTTTTGTACGCAATAATAAAGGTCAATTAATCCAATTAGATAATCTGGTGCAGGTTGAAGAAACAAGTACGCCACCACAGCTTTACCATAATAACCGCTTTATGTCGGCTACTGTATCGGCGGGTTTGGCTCCGGGCCGCAGTATAGGCGAAGGAATTGAGGCGATGGATAAAGCTGCAGCAAAGGTATTAGATGACTCCTTTTCAACAGACTTAAGTGGTGAATCACGCGATTTTAAGGAGAGTTCTTCAAACACTTTATTTGCCTTTGCTTTAGCTTTGTTACTGGTTTATTTAATTCTGGCTGCCCAATTTGAAAGCTTTATAGATCCTTTCATTATCATCCTGACCGTACCAATGGCGGTTGCCGGCGCATTTTTATCGCTTTGGCTATTTGGCCAAACCTGGAATATCTTTAGCCAAATTGGAACCATTATGCTCATTGGTTTGGTTACCAAAAATGGTATCCTCATTGTGGAATTTGCCAACCAACTAAAAGAACAGGGCAAATCTGTTCAGGAAGCCATCCGGGAAGCTTCAGTAGCTCGTTTACGCCCCATTTTAATGACCAGTTTGGCCATTGCTCTGGGTGCTTTACCTATTGCCATGGCTCTGGGCGCTGCCGCAAAAAGCAGAATGAGTATGGGTATTGTCATTATTGGCGGAACTTTATTTTCTCTGGTTCTTACATTATTTGTCATACCGGCCATTTATTCCTTGTGGTCTAAAGCTCATAAGCCACATCCACAGATCTCTGAGGAAGGAATTACTAAAGATGAACTCGAAATGGTGTAATTAACTATCCACGAAACATGAAATTAAACAACATATTAACTCCCCTTTTTACCGGATTAATTCTCAGCGTCTTCTCCTATCACAGCTATGCGCAGGTTGACAAACAAAGCAAAGTCCAAGAGAACCTGAGTTTAGAACAAGCAGTACAAATTGCTTTGGAAAATAACTTCGATATTAAACTTAAAAACAACAATTTAGAAGTTAGTAAAAACAATGTAGATAGAGGTTTAGCCGGCATGTATCCGGCAGTAAATGGCAATTTTAGCAGCAATAACAACATTCAAAACACTACCCAAACCCTTTCAAGCGGGGTACTGCAAGAACGTTCTGGAGCCAAAAACACCAGTCTGCAATACGGCCCGGTTTTAACCTGGAAAATTTTTGATGGCTTCCAGATGTTTGCCCGCTATGATCAGTTGAAAGAATTCCAAAAACTGGGTGAATCCTCGTTAAAATTAGCTGTACAAACCACCCTGGCCGATGTGATTGGCAATTATTACAGTTTGGTACAGCAAAAGCAACAGATCGAAGCGCTTCATACTGCTCTTGAAATTTCCAGGATCCGTTTAAAGAACTCAAAAAGCCGCTATGAAATTGGGAAAGCCGCAAAGCTGGAAGTATTAGGTGCTCAGGTAGATCTCAATTCAGATACTACCAAATTATTAAGGCAGCTGGATGCTTACCGCACTACCAAAATAAAACTAAATGAATTGCTGGCTCGCGATCTAAATACTGATTTCACAGTATCAGATACCATTATTATCCAGCCTGATTTACAACTATCCTATTTACAGGCCGAGGCGAACGAACAAAATCCGGCTCTGCAGGCAGCCCTCATTAGCCAACGCATTGCCGAGTTGAATCTAAAACAAGTTAAAGCAGGTCGATATCCTCAAATCAGTGTAAATACCGGATATAATTTTAGTAGATCTACTTCCGATCTGGGTTTTGCCCGGTTATCCAACGGACGTGGTTTTAATTATGGCTTAACAGCATCCATCAATATTTTCAATGGCTTTGCACAAAGCCGGAATGAAAAGAACGCCGCTTTGGGAATCAATGAAAGCAAGCTTCAATATGAAAAATTAAGCCAGAATATTGCTTCACAATTAGTATCCTTACACCAAACCTATATCACCAATCTGGAATTGGTTGGCCTGGAAAAGCAAAATCTGGAAGTGGCCCACCAAAACCTGGATATCACAATGGAAAAATTCAAATTAGGAAGCGTGGCTCCACTGGTATTCAGAGAAGCTCAACAGAATTATCTGGATGCTAGCGTTCGATATTCCAATGCCCAATATCAAGCTAAACTGGCCGAAATTACGCTAAAACAAATTGCCGGCACCTTGTCCTTCAATTAATTTTATATAAACATCGAAAAGATAAAAATTTATTTAAAAACACTCATCAGAACAGCATACGCCCACATAAATTTTATAAAACGATTAAGTTGCAGCACAAGAGAACAAATTGCATTTTCTATCGTATAAAACTCATTTGCGTATGAAGAAAAAGAGTATTTTTGATTCCGACATGGAAGTATATAAGCATAAAGCCGCCTTATTAGTTGACGATAGTTATATTGATAACCTAATCAATCGAAAGATATTAGAAAGCAACAACTACGCAGAAACCATTACAGTGATGGACTATGCACAAAAAGCGGTAGAGTTTATTAGTGAGTGCCTAAAAACGGGCCAAAACACTCCAAACGTGATCTTTCTAGATCTACGTATGCCTGAAATGAATGGTTTCGACTTTTTAAATGCTTTAGAAAACATTCCGGAATTAAAGGCCGGGCAAATCAAAATATACATTCTTTCATCATCATTGGATCCTAGCGATCTGCGAAAGTTAAAAGAGAACAAATTGGTGACCAAGTTTATCGGAAAACCGCTCACCAACGAAGTATTAAAGGAAATTCAAGAATGATTTTAGTTGCCGACAGCGGTTCCTCCAAAGCCGACTGGATATTAACCTTTGCCGATTCTAAACAACTTGAATTTAGAACCAGCGGTATCAACCCATTTTTCCTCTCAGAAAAAGAAATTATTAGAATTCTGAATCAGGTTGAGGTTTTACAGCCCTACCGGGATGAAATAAAAGAAGTTTATTTTTTTGGCGCAGGTTGTTCTAGCCCTGATCGCCGCGAAATTATCTCCAATGCCTTATCCAAAGTATTCTCCAACTCGTTTATTAGTGTAGAAAACGATCTTTTGGCGGCTGTATATGCCTCTTGTGGAAATACAGAAGGATTAAGCTGTATTTTGGGAACGGGCTCTAACATTACCTATTTTGATGGAGCTAATATTCACCCTGGAAAACATGGTTTAGGTTACGTTTTGGGCGATGAAGGCTCGGGAACTTATTTTGGCAGAAAAATAATTACTGCCTATTTGTATGGCACTATGCCGCAACATCTTCAAAAAGATTTTGATAACACCTACAAAATCAACAAGGATATCGTTTTAAAAAACATTTACGACAAGCCGGCCCCTAATTTTTACTTAGCTTCTTTCGCTAAGTTTTTGAGTACCCATGCGGAGGACCCTTATATACAGGAGCTCTTAACGGAAGGATTTGAAGAATTTGTGCAGACCAACATTCAATCGCATCCTAACTACACCCATTATAAGTGCAATTTTGTAGGTTCTATTGCATTTCATTTTCAAGATGTTCTGAAAAAAGTATGTGCCCGTCATCACGTTAAAACCGGCAAAATATTAAAACATCCCATCGAAGAACTAACTCAGTTTATATTAGATCGGGAAAGCAAACATGCCTAAATTTATTGTTTGATAAACTTAGTTTTGCCTATCTGCTGGTTCGTTTCGGCATTTATTAATTCAACCAAGTAAATTCCTTTATCCAAGCCTGCAACTTCCAGGCTTGGACCTTTTCCTCCTAAAAGCTTTTTGCCCTTTAAATCATAGACCACTAATCTGACATTCTTTTCATCGAAAGTATTTGGCAATACATATATTTTATGGTTTGCCGGATTAGGATATATCCAAGCCACTTGCCCTTTTTTTTCTAAAATATTATTAAACTGTACACTTTCCGAATGTTGTACTACTCCATCTAAATATGACATCTTAATCCGATAATAATTAGCTCCATTTAGGGAATTTTCATCTACATAAATAGCAACCGGGTTAGCAGCTTTCGTTAATATATCCCCCCAGCCTATCGTTTTAAAAGTTTTTCCATCCGGTGACCTTTCTATCTCTAAACTTCTCAAGCTGCCAATCTCGCTCGTATTGTCATAACTTAATTCTACACCTTTATTTATCCGCTTAACTTTTAAAGTCACTAATAAGGGAGCACGGAACAACAACCGGAATCGTTCTGAACCAAATGTTTGAGTATTATCCCGATCAATATTAAATTCATAAACGGGTTTCAACTTTACATCAATCAATTTATCCAAATAAACATCCTTCAAAAACACCTGATGACTTCCTACACCTTTAAAATCTGTAAAATTGAGCTTTACAGGTCCGCTAACAGTTGCACTTACCCACAGTCTCATTTCGGTCACCTCTTTGATATCGGGCATAAAATTAATAGCCACATTTTTTCCGTCGCTGGTTAAGCTGTATAAGGACACACTACTTCCAGAAAAATAGGTTGCATCGCCTTCTCCATATTCCGCACTATACCCCTCTTTAAATACAATGGCGGTTTCATCGATATTTTTACTATCCTGAAGATTTATTCGGAGTACTTCGTTAGTCGTTTCTACACATTTTGCGGATGATGCCAGATCATAATCACGGCTTGCGGAAGCCAATAGATTTTGCGGTACACTCAACAAACGGGCCGCAGCATTATTTACGGCTTTGCTATTTTCAGTAAAAGTAATCGAAGCTCCGCTACCCTTAGCTTTCACATAAAAGCCCTGACCACTTTGAATAAAAGGCAACTCAGAATAAATAATTGTGTTATCTTCAGTAAGAGTTCCCGCAGGGCCGCCATTGGTCACTATCCCATTGCTATAAGTAACCATTCCGCCACCAGGTTTGATAATAGAAACCAGGTTTTCGGTATTTGTTTTTCCCACCAAAGTCCAGTCAATGGTTGCAGGGTAAGGATTTCCAACCAAATTATAGCCGTTATATGCTTTATCATCTGCATGTTCCGTTCTATTGGTAAAAGATAAAGGGACCGTAATATTCCCCTGGTTTATTGGCCCTTGATAAGTAACCGCAAAACTTTCGGGAATAGCATAAGGTGGGCTTAGCTTATTATTAGCTTGACTTCGGTCTCCACGATATAGAAGGAAAAAACCTCTTCCGGCTGGCAGCTTATCATTGATGTTAGTAACCGGATTATACTGAGCAGCCGGTCCATCCGCGATACTGGCCGGTTCATTGTAAGTCACAATGGATGCTGCCCCGGGATAATCAAAGCCTTCTCCCGTACCGGTAATAAGCATATAGTTTTGCAGCTGTTTATAAATGGAGTTAGTACTCCCATCATTTACAGGCGCAGCAATTGTCCGGGTGCCTCGCATAACAGCACTTCCACCTGTAAACCAGGACTGTACATTAACATTCCCCAATATAGTAGCAGAAGAAGATATTGTTGCAATACTAGCTGAGCCGGAAGGAGAAGATAACAGAGTTAAATTGCTATTGGCATCCAGTTTCCCAGAAACTACATTAACAGACTGTTTAATATTGAGCATATTGCCCAAAGTAAT
>DASQIU010000052.1:0-2514 GCA_035631395.1 Daejeonella sp.
GGTGAAACAGAGTTTTATGGGC
This sequence comes from Daejeonella sp., assembly GCA_035631395.1. GTDB lineage: Bacteria > Bacteroidota > Bacteroidia > Sphingobacteriales > Sphingobacteriaceae > Daejeonella. The sequence continues at coordinate 23 of DASQIU010000052.1, forward strand.
TTCCCTTTAAAGTAAATCCTTCGGTATTAATTCCCCGGCCAGAAACTGAAGAGCTGGTTGATTGGATTTTGAAAGACATCCGAAATAAAAAAATCCAAACAGATAAAAGCTTTAAAATATTGGATATTGGCACCGGCAGCGGATGTATTCCTATTGCTTTGAAAAAGAATTTACCTGAAGCAGATGTTTGGGCCATTGATATTTCTGCCAGCGCTTTAGAAACAGCCTCAGAAAATGCAGCTTTAAACCAAACCGATGTTCGTTTTTTTCAGGCCGATATCCTGAATTTAGATCAAAAAGAAATTCTGAACACAAAATATTCCATCCTGGTAAGTAATCCTCCCTATGTAACAATGGCCGAGAAGGAACAAATGCACGCCAATGTGCTGGAGCACGAGCCGCACACGGCTTTATTTGTGCCCGATCAGGATCCACTGATCTTTTACCAGGCCATTGCCAATTTTGCTCAAAAACACTTAGAAAAAGACGGTTCCTTGTTTTTTGAGATCAATGAAAATTTAGGAGCACAAACACTTGAGCTATTAAAATATAAAGGATTTAATCACTGCGAATTAAGGAAAGATTTAAGAGGAAAAGAGCGAATGATTAAAGCATCCTTTCAAGCAATTTTTTAAATATTACTTAAAATACACTACCTTAAAAGCATCAGCAAATAAAACATGTCAACAGAAGTAAAATGCCCCAATTGCGGCCATGGTTTCCCTTTGGAAGAGGCCATAGGCAAAGAATATGAGCAGGAACTGAGAACTAAAATGGTTGCCTGGCAAAAAAAGAAGGAAGAAGAATACCATAAAAGAGAGGAAGAGTTTAATGCCCGGCAAAAAAATCAGGCTTTATTGTTTGAACAGCAGCTAAAAGATGAAAAACTACGGTTGCAGCAGCAAATGGAAGAAAGTTTGCGCAAAAGCATTGCTTCTGACTTTGAGAACAAGTTGCAGATCTTAGAGAACTCTAATAAAGACACCGAAGAAAAATTAAAACTGGCCCGCCAAAAAGAACTAGAGTTTTTAAAACGAGAACAGGAATTAAAAAATAAAGAAGCCGAAATTGAGCTTAATTTCCAGCGGAAATTGCAGGATGAACGCCAGGTAATTGCCGAACAAATACGTAAACAGGAGCTGGATAAAAATCAGATCAAGGAAACAGAACATCAGCTTCAGTTAATGGAGCTGAAAAAGCAATTAGAAGATCAGCGGAAACTGGCCGAAGAAATGAAACGCAAGGCTGAGCAAGGCTCCATGCAATTGCAGGGCGAAGTTCAGGAGCTTATTCTGGAAGAGATGTTACGCCAAACCTTTCCTTTTGATTTGATTGAGGAAGTAGGGAAAGGTGTTCGCGGGGCTGATTGTACCCAAACGGTGCGGAACAGTTTTGGCCAGGAATGTGGCAAAATTATTTATGAAAGTAAACGCACCGCTCATTTTGCAAACGAGTGGATCGAGAAGCTGAAAAAAGATATGCGCAGCATGGGAGTGGATGTTGCCGTTATTGTGACGCAAAATTACCCTAAAGGGATGGATTGTTTTGGCGAAAAAGACGGAGTTTGGATTTGTTCTTTTGAAGAAGTAAAGGCTGTAGCCTATGTTTTACGCGATGGCATTATTAAACTGGCCAACGCCAATCGTTTCAATGAAAATCGTGGAGATAAAATGCATATGCTATACGATTATTTGACCGGAGTTGAGTTTTCTGAGCAATGGAAAGCCATTCGCGAAGGTTATATGAGTATGCGGCTTTCTATTCAGAAAGAACGTGAAGCAATGGAGCGCTTATGGAAATCGCGTGAGCAACAACTGGACAAGGTATTATTAAATGCCGCTTATATCCGCGGTTCTATAGAAGGTATTGCCGGTGCAGACACCATTCAATTATCTTTAACCGACGATGAAGATACCTTGCTTTTAGATTAATTACTTCACATAGGCAAACAAACACCTTTATTGCAAAGCAGTAAAGGTGTTTCTAACCTAGATATCGCTAAAAATCATCTCCAATAAAGAAATTGAAGAGTTTGGGAACTGCTTCAGTCTTGGCCAGTTATAGCCTTTGAGAACAATAAAATTACCCTCAAGAAAGTTTTCGGGTAAACACATTTATTTTTGCGATTTATTGTAATTTTAAATGTAAATATTGTTTAATTTTAAGAACAATTACATGCATTTAATGGTATCCTCTGAAAGAATAATGAAAGGATTTTACCCTTTGACTTTCCAAAGCATTACAAGATGATCTTCTAAAAATAATTCAGATGCATTTTGGTAAAATTGTTAAAAATGTAGCTTATTCCAGAGGCCTCTCAGCACAGGATCTGGCAGAAATCCTGAACCTTCAGGTATCAGATATTCTGTTTTTATATGAGAAAAAAGCCTGGACTCTAAATAATATCAAGGCTGTTTCCTATGCTTTTGATCATGATTTCTTAAAATACCTGGAATTTAGCTACCTTTTCCAGATGCTTTAACTGATTACCT
>DASQIU010000053.1:0-13843 GCA_035631395.1 Daejeonella sp.
CAGGTTTAAATAACCTTCCATCACAATTTGTCCGGCCAGGGTACCGGTAATGGTTGAACTTTGACCGGAAGCAATTAAGGCAACGGCAAATAAAGTAGGGGCCAGGGACCCAAAAATATCGTTGAGCAATTTGTACGCATCTTGTATTTCGGCTACTTCAAATAATCCATTTTTATAAAAAGCGGCAGCCGATAAAATTAAAATGGCCGCATTGACAAAAAAAGCCAGGTTTAGCGCAACGGTAGTATCAATCAGATTGTATTTTAAGGCTTCCTTGATTCCTTTTCTGCTACGTTCAATTTTTCGGGTTTGAACCAGCGAAGAATGCAAATATAAATTATGAGGCATTACGGTGGCGCCAATAATCCCGATGGCAATATACAGTGCATCACCGGTTAAAATCGAAGGTTTAAAACCCGAAAGCACTTCGCCAATGGCCGGTTCCACAATAAACATCTCCGTTAAAAAAGATGCGCCCACAATAAAAACCAACGATACAATAAAAATTTCCATCAGGCGCATGCCTTTATTGATCAGAAATAACAGTAAAAAGGTATCCAGAATGGTGATGGAAATTCCCCAGATCAGGGGTAAGCCAAATAAAAGGTTCAAGCCAATGGCCATACCGATGATCTCGGCCAAATCGCAGGCAATAATGGCTATTTGGGCCAGCACATATAAAGGATAGTTGACAAAAGGCGGGTAGGCCTTACGGGATGCCTGAGCCAGATCTAAACCTTGTACTATTCCCAGGCGGGCACTGAGCGATTGAAGCAACAGTGCCATTAAATTGGACATGAGTAATACCCAGATCAGGCTGTAGCCAAATTGACTACCACCGGCAATATCGGTGGCCCAGTTGCCCGGATCCATATAACCTACGCTAACCAGGTAAGCCGGGCCAATAAAGGCCATTAATTTACGCCAGCCGGTTTTATTAGAAGTTTGTACCGAACCGTGCACCTCGCTTAGCGATTCCCCGTTTTTATTCACTTGTATTTTAGTGCTTATCATAAACTAATATGCTTTTGGCCACTTGGCGGCTAATGGTAATAGGGGTTGAATTATTAATTAGTAAACTAACAGAGCCATCGTATTCTGTAACTCCCTGGATAGTTAATTGTGTCCCCAGCGTTAATCCGGAGCGTTCCAGATATTGTAAAAAAGCCGGAGAATGTTCGCCAACTCCGGAAATGGTACCCGGGCTGCCAACCGGCATTTGGGCAAGGGTAGTTAAATGCTGAGGGTTAAAGTTTCCCTTGTGATCGGGTATTGGGTCGCCATGAGGATCTACTCTGGGATTTCCAAGAAATTTATCCAGCCGGTTAATCAGTTCGGTGGAATTAATATGCTCTAATTCTTCGGCTATATCATGCACTTCATCCCATTTAAACTTCAGTTTCTCTACTAGAAAAACTTCCCATAAGCGGTGTTTTCGAATGATGGTAGTTGCTACCTTTTGCCCGGATTCTGTTAAACTGGCGCCCTGATATTTAATATAAGTAATGAGCTTTTTATCGGCCAGCTTTTTTAGCATATCAGTAACCGAGGCAGCCTTGGTATTTATATACTCTGAAATTCCATTGGTGCTAACTACCGGGCCCTCTTTCTGACTGAGGTGATAAATGGCTTTTAGGTAATTTTCTTCGGTAAAAGAATGCATGCCGTAAATAATTAAATTATTCAAATCTAAAAATAAATTTAGATTAGTCTAAAAAAAATATTTCACCAAATTTTTATTCATGAGGATGACTTTTTTAAAATATTATTTGGCAATGGCAGATAAGGTTTACTTTTGTGGCTAATATGGCAGCAGAATTAGATAAAATAGACTTTAAGATCCTTAAAATCCTTCAGGAAAATGGCCGCATTACCAATTTGCAGCTTTCCTCAGAGGTTGGTTTGTCTCCGGCACCTACCCTGGAGCGGGTGCGAAAACTTGAAAATTCAGGCTTTATAAAAAGCTATCATGCTTTAGTAGATGAAGAATTGTTGGGTTTGGGCATTAAAACCTTTATTCAGGTGCAGTTAGATTTTCATAAGAATAATACCATTCAGGTTTTTCTGGAGGAAATTAAGGGCATCAAAGAAATTACAGAATGCCATCACGTAACCGGTCAATGTGATTTTATGCTAAAAGCTTATGTAAAAGATATTAAAGCTTATGAGCGACTGATCATGGATAAGATCAGCAAAATCAGCGTGGTGAAAACCTTCCAAACCATGATGATCATGTCGACCAATAAAAAAGAGCCGGCTATCCCTTTAGAATATTAATTTCAGGGAATTTGCCAGTTGATAGGACTTTGTCCATTTTCGATCAGGATCTTATTGGTTTTCGAAAAATGATGGCAACCCAGAAATCCCCGATGGGCCGAAAAAGGCGAGGGGTGGGCCGCTTCTAAAATATAATGTTTGTGGCTGTCAATTAAGGATGCTTTTTCCTGGGCATGTTTACCCCAAAGCAGGAATATGATGCCTTGTCGCCGGGCAGAAAGCTCTGCAATGGCCCGGTCCGTAAACTTTTCCCAGCCTCTTTTCTGGTGCGAGCCGGCTTTGGAAGCTTCTACCGTTAAAACGGTATTCAGTAATAAAATACCCTGATCGGCCCAGGAACTTAGGTCGCCATGCGAAGGGTAGTGGAAACTGGGAATATCATTACTTAACTCTTTGAAAATATTTTTCAGGGATGGCGGTAAGGATATTCCTTTCTGTACCGAAAAGGATAATCCATGAGCCTGTCCTGCGCCGTGATAAGGATCCTGGCCCAAGATCACCACTTTAACTTTAAAAAATGGCGTGTGCTGAAAGGCATTAAAAACAAGGTTAGCAGGTGGATAAATAATTTGTCCTTTGGATTGCTCTTTTTGGAGCAAATCGATTAATTCTATCATGTAATTTTTTCGGAATTCATCTTCCAGTACTTCTTGCCAGCTTTGCTCTAATTGGCCTAACATATTTTCTTGCTTTTAAATTGCTTAAACGCTCAAATAAACGGATATTTGCAGCACAAATCTAACAGATTAAGAATAAGACAATGCCTAATTTTATCAGATTGATTATCGCTTTCGCGATTCTGGGAGCCGCTACTACACTTATGGTTTTGGGTTACTGGGGATGGGGAATCCCTATGGTATTACTGGCCGTTCTGGTTGTTGTAACCTTCTTTTTTAATGAGAATATGTTGATGGCCCAGTTTTATCTCCGTAAAGAGAAGATGGAAAAAGCGAAACAATGGCTGGATAGAATCACCAATTATGAAAAACAATTGATCAAAACCCAACAAGGCTATTATCACTTGTTGATTGGTTTAATTGAATCCCGCAAGGCGCCTCTTCAGTCAGAGAAATACTTTAAACGGGCTCTTACCCTGGGTTTAACCATGGACCATAATATTGCCTTGGCTAAATTAAGCTTAGCCGGAATTGCAATGGCTAAGCGTAACAAACGCGAAGCTGCGATGTACCTGCAGGAAGCCAAAAAAGCGGATAAAAATAAATTGCTGGCCGATCAGATCAAGATGATGAAAGAGCAGATGGGCCAACTGGACCGTACGGTACAGCAAACACGTAATTATCGGTAAGATCGTTTTTCGTTGATCGTCTATCTTGAGACAGGCGATTAAAAATTTTCAACCTGAGTAGAAACAGGATATTCCTCCTTCTACTCAGGTTGATTTGTTTATAGACTTAGAGAGAGTGTAGATTTTCTTTGTCGTTGAGTATTAAATTTTCTTTGAATCTACATCGTTTATGAATTGGATCACCCCGTTCATAAATACTTTTTGGTCGTCCCACATAGCCAGATGACTGCCATTTGGGCAATATAAATAACGACCACGCTGCACCATTTTGCTTTGTTCCTCCATTGCTTTAGGATCCATAGTGTCGTGTTTTGCACCAACCATGAGGGTGGGAACTTTGATTTCTTTCAGGCGGTTTTTAATATCCCAGTTTTTCAGTCGTCCTCCCACTCCAAACTCTGAAGGGCCCTGCATCATGACATAAATTTCATTATTCATATGTTTTAAGGAACGCATTACCGGTTCCGGCCATTCTGGTAATCTGCAAATATGCTGTTGGTAAAAATTAGGCATCAGCAATTCCATGTAGCGTGGATTCTCGTAATCAGCCTTTGCTTCCAGGGCCTTTATTTCTTTTAACACCGATGGATCCATTTGTTTGGCCAAAACTTCGTCGGCATATTTACCATATTCCGGTATGCTGGCAACCATGTTGGCAACGATTAACCCTTTCAGATTATTCTGGTATTTCAGGGCATACTCCATGGCCAAAAGCCCGCCCCATGAATTGCCAAGTAAATAAAAGTTGTTGCTGTCGGCGTTAATTGCTTTTCTTATCTGCTCTACCTCTTCTACAAATCGCTCGGTTGTCCATAGATTATCGTCTTTAGGCTGATCTGAATAATAGGATCCCAATTGATCATACTCATAAAATTCATAACCCTGTTTGGGAAAGAAGCTTTCAAAGCATTCCATGTATTCATGCGTCATGGCGGGGCCGCCGTGTAAAAGCAAAATTTTGATGGTGGGATTATTGCCAAACCGTTTGGTCCATACCTTAAACTCGCCAGCCGGAGTTTTAATTGGTATCATCCGGATCCCGGCTGTTTGTACAGTAGTATCTCCATAGTCAAAATACTTGCTTACGGAAGTATTGGGCCCATTTTCTATTTGAGTATTACCGCAGGAATAAAGAAAAATTGCCATAAGGGCAATTACGATCAGGTTTCTTTTTCTTTTCATTCTAATTTAATTTTTAAGAAAAAGTTAAGATTTATTTTATAATATCCAAAGCAAAAGTGAAATAGAGAAAAATGTTGAAGTCAATATCTTTAGTAAAGCTAGTACTAGCTGTCAGGTGTTACTTTTTCCCTGCAGCTGGAAAAAGTAACCAAAAAGAGCCGCGGCTGCTTTTTATTGGTACCAAGTCTCTACGTAGGCCTTGCCTGTACATCCCGCAATAAAAAGAAGGCCGAAAAGAGTAGACGAAGAGTTTATCAGGTATCTTCTGCAAAACTAAGCAATAGCAGCCTGATGCAAATTAGAATTTAAGCCATTCCGACATCGCTCTCCGACTTCACAAGGTTTAGCGTTAAGAAAATTTTAAAAACAGCTTAAAGAAACATTCAAATGATTACACCAGAAAGTAATTCGGAGAAGTGGTGCAGAAAATTGGTTAGTAGAAGCTTTCCCACGGCTCGAATTGCAGATAGCTGTTTTTAGAACTTTTAACTGAAGCTTGTACAGCCTTGAATTTTTGTTACTTTTTTTCAAGAAAAAAGTAAAAGGAAACAATGCATACAGCAAAACGGGGCTATCTCGATTTTGAGACAGCCCCGTTTTTTTGTTGTCAAATTAGGGATATTTTATTCAAACCAGGCCATAATGCTTTCTTTCTGAGGCATGGCGATATCCAATTTCATTTTTTTACGCATTCCGCCTAAATCATTGAATATTTTATTCGGATTGCCTGCTTTGAGTTCTTCTACGGTATTGAATCCCATTTTATTCAGAACCGGAACCCATTCGGCAGGTACGCCAATGGCTACGAAGTCTTCAGCAGTAGAAACTTTTGCTTTCTTTTCCGGACGCATTTGCGGGAAGAACAATACTTCCTGGATGGTGCTTTGGTTGGTCATCAGCATTACCAGGCGGTCAATTCCAATACCTAATCCGGAAGTTGGCGGCATACCATATTCCAGGGCACGCAGAAAATCTTCATCCATCACCATGGCTTCTTCATCGCCACGACCGGCCAGAATTAATTGCTCTGCAAAACGTTCCCGCTGGTCAATCGGGTCGTTTAATTCGGTATAGGCATTGGCAATTTCCTTACCCATCACAAATAATTCAAAACGCTCTACTAATCCTTCTTTGCTCCGGTGTTTTTTAGCCAAAGGAGTCATTTCGATAGGATAATCGGTGATATAAGTAGGCTGGATCAGGTGTTGCTCCACTTTGGCGCCAAAAATTTCGTCGATCAGTTTGCCCCGGCCCATGGAATTGTCTACTTCAATTTGTAGTTCCTGGCAGGTTTTGCGTAAAGCGGCTTCGTCCATTTCTGAAACATCAATTCCGGTATATTTCTTAATGGAATCATACATGGACAATTTCTCGTACGGACCGGCAAAGTCAATTTCATGTTCGCCTACTTTCACCACTGAACTTCCATGAATGGCTGTAGCTACCTTTTCCAGGCATTCTTCTACCATAGCCATCATCCAGATATAATCTTTATAGGCTACATAGATTTCCATCGAAGTAAATTCCGGGTTATGGGTACGGTCCATTCCTTCGTTACGGAACATTTTACCAAACTCATAGACTCCGTCAAAACCGGCTACAATTAGTCTTTTTAGGTATAACTCATTAGCGATGCGCAGGAAAAGCGACATGTCCAACGTGTTGTGATGGGTTTTAAACGGACGAGCCGCGGCGCCCCCATGTACCGGTTGCAGGATAGGGGTTTCCACTTCCATCCAGCCCTGGCTGTCAAAATAGTTCCGCATGGTGTTGATCACCCTGGAACGATTCATGAAGATTTGTTTGTATTCCGGATTTACGGTTAAATCTACATAACGCTGGCGGTAGCGCATTTCTGGATCGGTAAAACCATCGTAAATATTACCATCATCATCGCGTTTTACGATAGGAAGTGGTTTTAAAGATTTAGATAAAATCTTCATTTCACTTACGTGGATCGATATTTCTCCGGTTTTAGTGGTAAATACATAACCTTTTACACCCAAAATATCGCCAATATCCAGCAGTTTCTTGAAAACGGTATTGTACAAAGTTTTGTCTTCACCAGGGCAAATTTCATCACGGTTGATATATACCTGGATCCGGCCGGTAGCATCCTGAAGTTCCACAAAAGAGGCGCTTCCCATGATCCGGCGGCTCATGATGCGGCCGGCAAAACTGATGTTTTTATAGGAGGTTTTATCCCGCTCATAGTTTTCTTTAATATCCTGTGCATTAACATTCACCGGGAATGCCTCTGCAGGATAAGGGTTGATGCCTAAATTGCGCAATTCTGCCATCGCCTCGCGGCGTAGTATTTCTTGTTCAGATAATCCGATACTCATTTCTAGAATAAAAATTTGCTGTAAAAATACGTTTTTACCAGGTCTGGTGAAAACCTGATGTTCAATTAATTTACGCTGACCTTTGCATATAAAAACATTCCGCCAGAAATGATCAAAATGCCCAACATGCTTCCCCAGGAGGGCAGGGAGGTATGCAATATTAGCAGCTCGGCCACCAATGTGATGATAATTTCGGTTGATTGGGTAGCTTCTACGGCGCCCAAAGCGGTAGCATCGTTTTTGACCATCGCGGTAGCTTTAAAAAACAAGATGGTGGCAATTACGCTGGAGGAAAGGGCTACTCCGCCAGATTGTATGATCTGACCTGTGGAGGGCCATCCGGATTGATCATAAGCCACGATGCTGACCAGGATCCATAAAGGAATGCTGCCGATGGTCATGCCCAATACCCGTTGAAAGGCATCCAGGTCTTGTTTTTCTTTTTCCAGTTTGATCATCATCATCCGGTTTCCCAAAGGGAATAAAATGGCCGAGATGGTAACCATAATGAATCCGAAAAATACGTGCCAGGGATTTTCTACCGTCATTTGTTCGGCCAGGGAAAACAGAACCCCGGCAAAAATAAACAGGGAAACCAGTAGCGCTTTTTTAGGAATTTTGGCCCGGTGATCGTCATAAATAAAAGGACCCATTAATAAGCCGGCAATAATGGTTAGTTGAAAAGTGCCTGCTACCAGCCAAGCCGGACTGCTTTTTGCGGCCGATGTGAGGGCCAGATAAAAAGCACCAAAACCAATGCTTCCCCAAATAATCCAGGGTTTAGGATCATTTTTCATCGCTTTAAATAGCGGCGGCATCTTTTTATTGAACAAGCCCATGGCCATTAAAATGGGCAGGGTAAGCAAGTACCGCAAAGAGGCCGACCACATCCAGTAATCGCCGCTGAGGGCCATTTTCCGGTTTAAGATATAGGTGGCAGTGAAAAAAAATGCGGATGCTAATCCTAGAAAAATTGCTTTATGACTCTTGTGATTCAAAGTGAAAAATTATAGACATGTTTTCTGTGCGCTTATTCCATATCTAATCCATGTAAATACAATTGTTCTATCGCGGTAGCATAGCTTTTTTCAATTACTTTACGCTTGGCTTTTAGCGTTGGCGTCATTTCTCCGGCCTCAATAGTAAAAGGATTGCGTTTAAGCAGGAAATTCTTGATCCGTTCAAACTTAGCCAGCTCGGTAGATAGTTTATGGACGTCTTGTTTAATCCAGTCTACAATTTCTTTATCCTCAATAAAGGGATTCGGGTTTTGAAAGAATGACTCATCTAATTGAAACGTCTCCTGCAAAATTTCTTTCGAGGGGACAATAATGGCGGTTATATATTCGCGTTTATCGCCAATTAAAAACAGTTGCTCTATTTTGGGACTTTTGAGATAGGTGTTCTCTACCGGCGTGGGATAGATGTTTTTGCCATAAGCATTCACCAGCATGTTTTTAATACGGTCTGTAATCTGCAGATTCCCTTTGTAGAAACGGCCGATATCGCCGGTATGAAACCAGCCTTGCGGATCAATTACTTCGGCGGTTTCTTCGGGCTTGTTCCAATAACCTTTCATGACGCAATGGCCACGCACTACAATTTCGCCTTCGGCGCACTCAAAATCCTCTTTGAAGGTATGATGCGTTTGGATGGTAATAAATTCTTTGGTTTCCACATCCTGAATGCCTACTTCTATGCCGGGGATAATGCGGCCCACGGTACCATATACCTGCCGGTGATATTCTGTAACCGACATAACCGGAGAGGTTTCTGTTAAGCCAAATCCTTCCAGAACTTTAATGCCCAGGTTGCCGAAAAATTCGCCTACATTTTTGGGTAGAGCGGCTCCGCCGGATAACATGAACTTCAAGCGTCCGCCGGTTTTTTCCTTGATCTTGCTGAAAACCAGTTTTTCGGCCAGATTATGTTGCAGTTTTAGCATGATGCCCGGTTTCTTACCAGATTCCTGCACCTGGCGGTATTGCTGACCGGTATCAATGGCCCATAAAAATATTTTGGCTTTGGCGCCGCCACCGGCCGTGCCGTTTTTCATGGCTTTATCATGAATGCGTTCCAGCAAACGGGGCACACAGCTCATCACGGTAGGTTTTACTTCAGCCATATTCCGGGCTAGTAATTCCAGACTTTGTGAGAAGGCTATTTTACAGCCTTTGGCGCAGCATACATGATATGTAGCAGTGCGCTCAAATACATGCGATAATGGCAGGAACGATAAAAAGGTCTCGTTTTCATCAATAACCGGTATTTGTTGCAAGCAAACCCGTACATTTTCAACAAAATTTGAGTGGGTGAGCATTACGCCTTTTGGAATTCCGGTGGTACCCGAAGTATAGATGAGCGAGGATAGATCGGAGGGTAAAATTTCTTTCCGTAAAATATCCAGTGTTTTTTGGTAATGAGAAATCCGGGCTTCTCCTTCCTCAATCATGATTTTGAAGCTGAGCACTCCGGCATTCAAATCTCCGCCCAGGTATTTTTCAAAATCCTCAAATACAGGAATGATGCGCAGTAACTGCGGACAATTGTTGGCAATTTTTAGAACTTTGCGGAATAAAAAAGGATTGCCAACCAGTAAGGTTCTCGTTCCCGAATCTTGCAGGATATATTCTACTTCGCTTTCAGAAAGAGTAGGGTAGATGGATACATTCACTGCTCCAATTTGCTGCAGTCCCTGATCGTAAAACACATAATCGGGTGAGTTTTCAATCATTAATCCGCAACGGTCGCCCTTTTTTACTCCAATATCTAATAAGTAGCAGGATATCGCATCGGCATTATGCAGTACCTGTTTGTAACTTATTTCCTCCCAGTTTTCATTTACCTTATGCAATAGAAAGGTTTGATCTTCTGAATGGACATGTTTAACAACGTTTCTTAATAATTGCGGAACGGTAGTAAACTCGGTTATCAAATTCATCGGGGGAGTGATATTTAGTTTGGCAACAAGTATAGCAGATTAGCCGTAAAAAGCAAAAGGCTCAATTTGAGCCTTTTGTTGAGTAAACAATTTTGTAAAGTTTTTATACCGAGAAACTCTCGCCACAACCACAGGTACGGGTAGCATTGGGGTTATGAAAGTTAAAACCTTTTCCGTTTAAGCCATCAGTGAAATCTAATTCAGTGCCGGCCAGATATAGAAATGATTTCATATCCAAAGCAAAGCGGACTCCACGGTCTTCGAAAAACTGATCGCCGGGTCTTTCTTCATTGTCAAAATCTAATTTATAAGACAAGCCAGAACAGCCGCCACCCTGAACAGATACTCTTAAGAAATGCGAACTATCCAGTCCGTTTTCTTGCATCAACTGTTCTACTTTCTCTTTCGCTTTATCTGTTACTGTAAGCATTTTTTTAACTTTTGGGATTCTTGATCTTGTTTTTTAATTCTTTATTAACAGTGATCTTTGAACCTTGTTATAACGCCTCTAAAACTTCCAAGCCATTTTTTACGCGATAATCATTGATTGCCGCTTTAATGGCATCCTCTGCTAAAACAGAGCAGTGGATCTTTACCGGAGGCAGGGCCAGCTCTTCTACGATGTCCATGTTGTCAATTTTCATGGCATCATCAATAGATTTTCCTTTTAACCATTCTGTGGCTAAAGAAGAAGAGGCAATGGCAGAACCGCATCCGAAAGTTTTAAATTTTGCATCGGTAATTACATGGTTTTCATCAACCTGGATCTGCAGACGCATTACGTCGCCGCATTCTGGGGCACCAACTAAGCCGGTTCCAACCTGATTGCTGCCTTTATCTAAGGTACCTACGTTACGCGGATTGGTATAATGATCAATTACTTTATCTGAATAAGCCATGCTGTATGTTTTTTAATGTTATTTATACGTTTAGGAAATCTATTAATGTTCTGCCCACTCTACGGTGTCTAAGTCAATGCCTTCTTTAAACATTTCCCAAAGTGGAGAAAGTTCGCGAAGATGATTTACTGCCTTTTTGGTTTGATCTATAGCAAAATCTATTTCCTCTTCGGTGGTAAAACGACCTAAACCAAAGCGGATGGAAGAGTGTGCCAAGTCGTCTGAAAGACCCAGGCTTTTTAAAACATAGGAAGGTTCCAGAGAAGCAGAGGTACAGGCTGAACCTGAAGAAACGGCCAGATCTTTCATAGCCATCATTAATCCTTCGCCTTCTACATATTTAAATGAAACGTTAGCTACATGCGGTAAGCGGTGTTCCTGGTTACCATTGCGGTAGCTTTCTTCCATTTCTAATAAGGAGTTTTCCAATTTATCGCGTAAAGCGGATAAACGTTTGCTTTCTTCGGCCATTTCCAGGCGGCAAAGTTCAGCAGCTTTTCCTAAACCAACAATTCCGGGAACGTTTAAGGTACCAGAACGCATACCACGTTCATGGCCTCCGCCATCCATTTGAGCGGTAACTTTAACTCTTGGATTTTTACGACGTACATATAAAGCGCCTACACCTTTAGGACCGTACATTTTATGGCCGCTAAAAGCCAGTAGATCAATACCATCAGCTATTACATCTACAGGGATCTTGCCAACTGCCTGAGTGGCATCGGTCATGAATAAAGCGCCATGTTTATGAGCAATGGCGGCAATTTCTTTGATCGGCTGGATTACGCCGATCTCGTTATTACCATACATGATAGAAACCAGGATGGTTTTTTCAGTCATAGCGGCTTCCAGTTCCTGCAGGTTAATTAAACCATCGCCATTTACCGGAAGGTAGGTAACATGGGCTCCCAGTTTTTCAATATGCTTGCAGGCATCCAAAATAGCCTTGTGCTCAGTAACACAAGTAATAATGTGGTTGCCTTTTTCTTTGTACATTTCAAAAACACCCTTAATAGCCAGGTTGTCTGATTCCGTGGCTCCGGAGGTGAAGATAATTTCTTTTTCATGAGCTCCGATCAATTGGGCAATTTGCTCGCGGGCGTACTCCACAGCTTCTTCTGCGGCCCAACCAAAAGCGTGGTTACGGCTGGCTGCATTTCCAAATTTAGGGCCAAAATAAGGTAGCATCGCCTCTAAAACCCGTGGATCCATGGGCGTAGTGGCATTGTTATCTAAGTATATCGGAAGATTCATTTATATTGAAATTGATTTTAATTTTGACAAATATACAAATTAGTATAAGCAAGTAGGGTGAAAATGGTCATTTTTGTGACACAATAGACGATGATGAACAAAATAGAACATATAGGAATTGCCGTGAAAAATCTGGAAAATGCCAGCCTGGTTTACCAGAAATTATTGGGCGTATCCAGCTATAAAACCGAAGAGGTGATTTCTGAACAGGTTATTACTGAGTTTTTTCAGGTAGGAGAGAATAAGATCGAATTGCTGGTAGGTACTTCGGCTGAAAGTCCTATTTCTAAATTTATAGAAAAGCGGGGAGAGGGAATTCATCATATCGCTTTTGAGGTAGATGATATCGAAGCCGAAATGGAACGTTTAAAACAAGAAGGGTTTATTTTATTGAACGAAAAGCCTAAAAAGGGAGCCGACAATAAGTTGGTTTGCTTTGTTCATCCTAAAAATACGCATGGCGTTTTAATAGAGCTTTGCCAGGCTATCGCTTAAATTCTTTTTAAATTAAAAACGATTTTACATTTGCTTTTTTTAAATCCATATTTATTCTATATTTGCACCTCTTTAAAAGAGTATTATAACGATGAAAGCTGAATTACATCCCAAAAATTATAGATTAGTGGTTTTTAAAGACATGTCTAACGACTATGCTTTTATGACTAAATCTTGTATTGAGACCAAAGAGTCAATTAAATGGGAGGATGGAAATGAATATCCTCTGGTTAAATTAGAGATTTCACACACTTCTCATCCATTTTACACTGGTAAGATGAAGTTAGTGGATACTGCCGGACGTATCGATAAGTTCCGTAGCCGTTACGAAAAGAAATAATTTTTCATTTTAGAATATTTGAAGAGTCCCGATTTCCAAGAATCGGGACTTTTTTTATTTTTGCTTAATGACGATCATCCTCTTTGACGGCCCTTCACGTGGAAATTTACTGCCTTTAACCTTTACCCGCCCGGTGGGGCATTTGCGTATAGGTATTTTGACCATTGGAGAAAAATGGGAAAAATGGCTCAAGTCTGATAGTTCTTATCTAACGCAGCCTTATCTGCAGAAAAAATTTCCGGCGCATTTTTCAGAGCTCAATTACCTGATCAATGGTTCGGTTTGCCCCGATGAAGGTTTATGTGAGGCTATTGACAAGTTGGTCGAAGGGGAAGCTTTGTTTTATCAGGATGTATTGATAGCCCTGAAGTTGAATCAGGCTTCGTCCCGGGAGTTCGATCCTGAAAATGTAGCTTCATACCGTCGGGTAGATTATACCGCGGCGTTTGTGCAGATCAATTATCCGGAAGATATTTTTAGCAATAACGATCAGGAGCTACATAAAGACTTTGCGCTGCTAACTAAAGGAAGAGTTTCTGCCCCAATAAGCAGCACCAACACTTTATTAGGCAATGATATCTTCCTGGAAGATGGCGCCCAGGCCGAATGCTCTACGCTGAATTCCTTACAGGGACCCATTTATATCGGTAAGAACTCACAGATCTGGGAAGGCTGTCATATCCGCGGATCTTTTGCTATTTGTAATGATTCGCAGGTAAAAATGGGCGCCCGTATTTACGGTATGACCACCGTAGGCCCCTTTTGCCGGGTTGGGGGGGAGATCAATAATTCAGTTATTTGGGG
>DASQIU010000054.1:0-10771 GCA_035631395.1 Daejeonella sp.
AGGTTTAAATTTTATTAATATTGGCATGAGTGGAAGCGCTAAAATGGATCTGCCCGCAGAAGCCATGATTTCGGGATTTAATGCAGATGCTTATATTCTGGATTGTATCCCCAATGTTTCTGCTCAAAATATCAGGGACCGGGCCTACCCGTTTATCATGGCCTTGCGTAAACAGCATCCCGGAGTCCCTATTATTGTAATGGAATCTGTTGTGCAGGAAATAGAAGTTTTTGATCAGGAAACCGATAAATCTCTTAAAGAACAAAATAAAGCATTGGTTGAGGTAATGACACAATTAAAAAAAGAAAAAGTACCTCATCTTTATTTTATAAAAAGCACCAATTTGCTTGGAAACGATAATGAAGGTACTATCGACGGTTCTCATCCCAATGATATTGGTTTTTTCCGGATGACGGCAGGATTAAAAAAACCAATCGTCAAAATACTGAAGCGCTATGGTATTGTTGGAAAATGAGGTAACCTGCTAAGATGATTGAACAGACCGTCATCTAGGGAAGGATACCGCACTCTTTTACTGTCATTGTTATTTAGGTTTCTCTGCATAATCTTTTGTGTTCTTTGTGGTTAAAAAGCATTTTGAAAAGCAATGCCTCGAGCCTTGTCGGCCTCGTTAGCCCCCTTCCGCTCCAAATCCTCATTGTGCTGTGTGTGTCTGAAAACAAAGTTTCGAATTCTTGGCATTCATGCTTCGACAAGCTCAGCACGACCTTCCGGTAGATTATTAATGCACCGGAATAATCGCCAATAAAACCCTTAGCTTCATTCCGGGTTTTCCGCTGCAATCGGGTTTGGAGGAGCTTGTATAAAACACTCAGGTTTTTGGGCCTGCCGTTAATCTACCTGTAATGCCGATGGACGAGCTATCTCTAATAAAGAAACTGTGTGTTGGCATAAAGCACTTTTTAACATTTTCCCAAGCACTCTAAACAAAGTTCATAAACCCGATTGCAGCGGATACCGGCCCGGAGGCTAAGGCCTGTGCAGTATAAGCGGAAAGCGGGGCTGCTCTAAGCCAAAAGCCGAAACCTGAGTTTTTCTTAAATTTGAGCGGCAGATGATTAGCGACAGACGGACAACGACAAACGCTTTTTTTAAACCTGTCTGGACAAATATGATAAAGGGATTACTGGTGGTTTTTACCAGCAATTATTGTCAAAGTCTGCTTCTATCTCCATCCTCCACCTAAAGAGCGGTACAGGTTTACCACGGCTTGCAACTGCTGCAAATGATCGTTTACTTGCCCTAGTTGAGCTTGCAACAAGCTTTGTCTGGCCGTAATTACTTCTGTGTAATTGGCAAAACCATTTCGCAACAACTCTTGCGAATAATCTACTGACTTTTGAAGAGCTTCAATTTCATTGGAGCGAATAGTGATTTTTTCCTGTGAAGTATTGTATAGCGAAATGGCATTTGATACCTCTTGTCCCGCGGTTAAAAGCGTTTTTTGGAAATTGATTAATGCTTCCTGTTGTTGCGCTTTTGCTACATCTAAGCGGGTTCTGTTGGTTCTTTGATTTAAGATAGGCTGCGTTAAGCCGGCGGCAATACTTGCCGCTATAGATCCGGACCTAAAGAAAGTGGATAAATTAAAACTGGATAAGGCGGCGTTGCCGGTAATAACCAATGAAGGATAAAAATAAGCACGTGCCACATTGGTTAGTTCAAAAGCGTATCGGAAGTTCAATTCTGCTGCCTGCACATCCGGCCTGTTGGATAATAATTGCGATGGAATACCTGTTTGTAAAACTGCAATGGTTTGCTGCTCTTGTAAAGAGCCACGGCTAATAGCGGAAGGGGCATTGCCTAATAATATGCTCAGGGCATTTTCAGTTTCTCTAATCTGTTGTTTTAGGTCTGGAATGGTGACCTCGGCGGCATAACGCTGGGCCTGGCTTTGTACTACTGCTGCTTCTGTTACCGTTGCCGCTTCTTTCAGGGCCCTCATGGTTTGCACGGTGGTATCCCAATTTATCACCGTTTGTTTTGTTATGGCTAACTGTTGGTCTAAAGACAGTAATGTATAATAAAAAGTGGCAATAGAAGAAATGAGACTGGTTTGAACCGCCCGGGCCCCGGCTTCTGATTGCAAAAAGTTGGCAAGATTTGCCCGCCGGTTGCTTCTTAATTTTCCCCATACATCGATTTCCCAGTTTGATGATAGGCCTAATTGGTATTGGGTTGCATTTTGGCGGCCTAAGGTTTGTCCAGTTGAAAACTTTGAGCGGGTAACATTGGCGTTGGCATTTAAGGTGGGCAGTAAGTAGGCACCGCTTTGTAAGTAATAAGCTTGTGCTTGTTGTACTCTGGTATAAGCTATCTGAAGATCGGGGTTTTGGTCAATGCCCTCTTTAATCAATTTCTGTAAAATGGTATCTTTAAAAATTTCGGTATAATGCAAAGTGGCGATAGTTGACGTATCTGTTGTGCTAACCTCTCTGAAAAGGTCAGGTTTAGCCATTTCCGGCGTTTTATAAGGTCGGATAATGCCACAAGATACCAGCAACAGGACTGATAATATTACAATCAATGGATAAGTCTTTTTACACATTTTTTCTATTGTTAATCTGTAATTTCAGATGGCCCACCTGGTTGTTCCGGGTTATTATCATTGAGGGTAGCTTGTTTGGGTGGACTGATTTTTTCCTGAAGCGACTGGAACAACACAAATAAAGTAGGGATAACAAAAATACCAACCAACGTTCCTATCAGCATTCCTCCAACGGCACCGGTGCCAATAGAACGGTTGCCTACAGCTCCGGCTCCGGCAGAGAGCATTAAGGGCAATAATCCAAAAATAAAAGCAAAGGAAGTCATCAATATGGGGCGTAACCGGGCTTCGGCTCCCTGTATGGCCGCCTGTACCAATGGCATTCCGGCCTTTCTTCTGTCTAGTGCAAACTCTACAATCAGAATGGCATTTTTTGGCAGAAGGCCTACCAGCATAATTAAAGTAATTTGCAGGTAAATATTATTGGACACTCCCAGTACACGTGCGAAAATGAAGGCACCAGCCAGGCCTATGGGCAGCGATAATAAAATGGCAAAGGGAAGAATATAGCTTCCATATTGGGCACTTAACAGAAGATAAACAAAAATAATAATCAAAAGGAAGATCAAACCGGTTTGTCCGCCGGCTGAAAGTTCCTCCCTGGTCATGCCCGAAAATTCATAGCCATAGCCTACAGGAAGCGTTTGAGCAGCTACCTGATTGATAGCTGCAATGGCATCTCCGGAGCTGTAGCCCGGGTTGGGCGCTCCTGTTATCGCCATAGAAGTAAAAAGATTGAACCTGGAAATGGACTGCGGTCCGTAAACCCGCTGGAGCGTAATAAACTCGGTGACGGGGGCCATATTGCCGGAGGCATTTCTTACCTGCACACTATTTAAGCTTTCCGGATTTCCCCTGAAAGATGGATCGGCCTGGTACATGACCCTGTACTGTTTGCCAAATATGTTGAAGTTAGAGGCGTATACCCCTCCATAATATCCTTGTAATGCGCCTAAAATATCACCCACCGTCAGGCCGGCTCCTTTTACCGTTTCAACATTGACATCAATCAGGTATTGTGGGAAATTTGGGTTAAAAGAGGTGGTGGCATATTGTATTTCTGGCCGTTGGTTCAGTGCTGCCAGAAAATCTGTTCCTACTTTGTAAAAGCTTGCAATGTCTTTTCCGGTTTTGTCCTGCAGTTGAAATTCAAAGCCACTGGAAATGCCAAATCCCTGCAGGGTAGGGGCTCCGAAAAAAACTACTCTGGCATCCCGGATTCCCGAGGTTTTAGCAAACAGCATGGGGATAATGGCCTGAAGATGTTGGTTTTTATCTTTCCTTACATCCCAGGGCTTCAGTTTAATAATGAGCATTCCATAATTGCTTCCAGCTCCGCTAATTAGCCCTACTCCATTTACTCTCAGTATGCTTTCTACTTCAGGCAATGTTTTTACAATTTTTTCCACCTGAGCGGTTATTTCTTGCGTTCTCTCATTAGAAGCAGAAGGAGGCAGGGAAACATCGGCCATCACTACACCCATATCTTCATTAGGAACAAAGGCTGTAGGCGTTGTTTTCATTAAAAAATAAAGTATTACTCCAAAAACGGCAATGATGGCCCAGGCCATCCAGCTCGAACTAATCAGGAAAGAAACGGATTTTTCATATTTCCTTTTAAAGGCATCAAAACCCTTATTAAATCTGGTGTAAAATTGTTGCAGCAGGCTTTTCTTTTTCTCCGGCTCTTTATGGGGTTTTAAGAATATAGCGGTCAGGGCCGGACTCAGGGTTAAGGCATTGATGGCCGATAAAATAATGGCAATGGCCAGGGTTAGCCCAAATTGTTTATAAAATACGCCGGCAGAACCGGAAATAAAGCTTACAGGCACAAATACAGCTGCCATTACCAAAGTAATAGAGATAAGAGCGCCGGTAATTTCGCTCATGGCATCCTCAGAAGCTTTTAAGGCCGAAGTATAACCCTGGTCCAGCTTGGCATGCACCGCCTCCACCACCACAATGGCATCATCCACCACAATACCAATGGCTAATAAAAGGGCAAATAAAGTAAGCAGGTTAATTGTGAAACCAAACAGCAAGAGAAAGAAGAAAGTGCCTATAATAGCTACGGGTACGGCAATGGCAGGAATAAGCGTAGAACGAAAATCCTGGAGGAAAATAAATACTACTATAAAAACAAGCAGAAAGGCTTCCAGCAAAGTTCGCAGTACTTTGCTGATGGAAGCATCCAGGAAGTCGTTTACATTCAATACGTTTACATATTTAATACCTTTTGGAAAAGATTTCGATGCATCTTCCAGTACCTTCAAGCTTCCATTAATCACATCCTGTGCATTAGAGCCCGCTGTTTGGCTAATGGCGACGCCCACACCAGGATGGCCATTGGTGGTACTGTTAACGGCATAATTTTGGGCGCCGAGTTCAATCCGGGCTATATCTTTTAAACGCAACAAATTTCCATTGGCGCCCGACCTGATGACCAGATTTTCAAACTCCTGAGTGCTTTTTAACCGGCCTTTGTATTTGATAACGTATTGGAAGGATTGCTTTCCCTGCTCGCCAAACTGGCCAAGTGCTGCCTCCACATTCTGGTCGGCCAGAGCGGCGCTGATGTCGGCAGGCACTAATCCATAGGCAGCCATTACATCTGGCTTTAGCCAGATACGCATAGAATAGTCCATACGGCCAAAGGCTACGGCATCTCCCACGCCGGGAACCCGCTTTATCAGAGGAACCAGATTTATTTCGGCATAATTCTGTACAAAGGTTTGGTCGTAGGCCGGATTTTCGCTGTATAAAGAAAACACCACCAGATTACTGCTTTGTACCTTGCGGGTAATTACGCCTGCCCGAACTACTTCGGCAGGTAATACGGGAGTGGCCAGCGCTACACGGTTTTGCACATTTACGGAGGCAATGTCTGGGTTAATCCCCAGTTTAAATGTGATGGTGATTTTGGCTGTTCCATCATTTCCGGATGAGGAGGTAATATAAGTCATGCCCTCAACGCCATTAATCTGTTCTTCAAGGGGAATAACCACACTGTTTAATACCACATCGGCATTGGCACCCTGGTATGAAGTGGAAACCACAATGGTAGGCGGCGCAATTTCAGGATATTGTGAAATGGGCAGGGCAAGCAAACCAAGTATGCCCAGAATAACAATCAGGATTGAAATTACTGTTGATAAAACCGGCTGTTCAATAAAGCGATTAAACATAGCATTCGATTAGATTTTATCAGCCATAGCTGCCGATTTAATGGTTTGCAGAAGGGTTGATTAATGCCTTGTAAAGACTGTCGTTATTAATTTCTATGGGTTTGATTTTAAGGTCTTCCCGTAAACTTGCTACGCCTTCAAGTACAATTTTGTCGCCTGGTTTCAAACCCGCTTCCACAACATAATACTGGCCACTACTGCTGTTCCTGATTTTTATTTCCATACTTTTTACAGTATTGCTATCGGTTACCGAGTACACAAATTTTTTTCCCTGGATTTCATAAGTAGATTTTTGAGGAATCAGGATAGCCGAATTAAACATCGTGGGGATTTGTACTGTTCCGCTACTGCCACTACGCACCAAATTGCCGGGATTAGGGAAGGTTGCCCGCACACTAATGGAGCCTGTTTCTGTATTGATTTGCCCTGCTACGGTTTCAATCCGGCCTTTTTCCGGCAACGTGGTTCCGTTGGCCAAAACCAGGGTTACCGGTGGAAGAGAAGCCAGTCGTTTCTGGGTAGTAGCGCCTTTAACCTGGGTTGAAAATTCGAGGACCTGTTTCTCATTGATGGAAAAATAAGCATAGATATTACCTATGTTGGAAATGGTGGTAAGCGGTTGAGCCGTATTGCTGCTTACCAGGCTTCCAATTTTGTAAGGGAGAATACCGACAACGCCATTTACCGGGCTGGTAACCGTGGTATAGCCCAGATTGGTTTTGGCATTAGCCAGGGAGGCCCGTGCTTGTGCCAAAGCTGCCTGTTTGGCCTCTAAAGTAAACTCCGCCGATTGCAGCTCATACTGGCTGATGATTTTTTTCTCTACCAGTGGGCGCACTTTGTTCACTTCCATTTTAGCGGCGTCCACATTGGCCAATGCTATTTGAATATTGGCCTGGGCTGTTCGCACCTCCTGCTCATATTGAGGAGCGCTGATTTTAAAGAGTACCTGACCCTGCTTTACGGTGGCGCCTTCATCCACTAAAATGCTTTCAATATATCCATCAATTTTTGGCCGGATTTCAACCACCTGCTGCCCCTGAATGGTAGCAGGGTAATCACTAAGTAGTGTAACGGGGTGCTCTGAAATGGTTAGTACCGGATAATCTTTTATCTGGTTTGGTTCGGTTCCTGGTTTGTTCTTAGTACCACTGCAGGAAGTATAAATGAACAGTATGACCAATATTGGGTAAATATTTCTCCTGCTGAATAACTGGTCAAAAGTTTCTGTATTAGCCATTGCTTTAAAGTCATCAATGATTCATTGAGAAAAATCCGGATTGCAGACAGGTTTTTGCCAGCAAGGCATCAGTAAAAAATATACAACAGTATTGCTAAAAAAGTTTTTAGTTCTCTTGTCATTTCCCTAGGAAAGAGGGGTTTTAATAAATGAAGTAATTGCTGATGTTTTTGCTTAGCATCTAAATAAGTTCACTAGATGAATACTTTTTCAGATAATTGTTTTGTCCAATTATTGCCGAGTGATTTTATATACTTTATAAAACATTAATTCAGTTTCCAATGATGAGTGAGTTCTTTTTCGTGCAGGTAATTAATCTCTCCAGCCCTTCCAATTCCATATCTTCAGGCATTCCTTTAAAATTAAACGCCATACCTTGTAAAAGCGGAGTAACTGAATAAAGGAACTGCTTTGCTATGCCAATAATGTTCTACTACATGTTTTAGTAACGGATTAGGTGAAAATAACTGATATTGATCATGAGTTTCCTTTGAATTAATGCTTTTTTACGCTTAGTCTTAAATTTATAAGTACCTGTAAAGTAATTGATTAGGCAGGTAGGTAAACTAAGATACAATTTATTGCCAATATCTGTGTCTTAATAGTTAATTTGGCCTTATTTTCATGAAATATGATTCGTTTATTTTTAGTAATTGCTTTGCTGTTTACAAGCACTTTTAGTTTTTCGCAGGCCACCACCTATAATGTAGATGATCTCAAGGTTTCTTGGGAAAATACGGAGCGGAATTATCAGAATACAAACCAATCTCTTTCTGTTTTAACATTTGAAAATGTTGGGAAAATGCCTTTTCCCGCCAGCGGATGGAGCTTGTATTTTAACTTGACGAATGCTAGAATTGATGAGAAAGATGCCCTGAAGGCCAAAATAGAACGGGTAAACGGCGATCTGTTTAAAATTGTTCCACTGAGTGGTTTTGAAGGGATAAAACCCGGTGAGAAGCAAAAAATACAGATACTGACTGCGCAGATGAAAAACATATCCAGGTTGCCGCTTGGGTTTTATCTGGTTTGGGATCAAAATCCCACCAAGGGGATAAATATTAAGAATAGCATGGTGCGCTCTATGGTGAATAATGAGCGTCAGGACATGGATATAGCGGCTAATCTTTACAATGAAAATAAGATAATAGAAGATATCCCCGCGGAAAAACTAACGAAGGTGTTTCCTAGTCCGGTAACTTATCAGGAAACCGGAGATGATTTTATATTAGGTGCCGATGTTCAGATCATCAGCGATGCCACTTTCATTCCTGAAGCCAGTATGTTGGCTGCCGAGTTGAGCAATTTGCTGGGGAAGAAAATTTTGGTGAACTCCGGAGGGGCAGCCAAAACCATCATATTGAAAAAAGACACCATTTCGGGAGATGAGAATTATCGATTGGAAGTAAGTAAAAAAGAAATTTTGATCCGGGCTTCTTCACCCGCCGGCGCTTTTTATGGTATCCAGTCTTTAAAAACATTGCTTCCTGCCCAAGCCTGGAAAGGCCAGTCCAAAAACATTCGGGTACCCGGGGTTAGCGTAGAAGATGGTCCGCGGTTTGGCTTCCGTGGCTTTATGATGGATGTAGCCCGTAATTTTCAGCCTAAAAGCGAAGTGTTGAAAGTGTTGGATGTAATGGCGCTATATAAATTGAATGTGTTTCATTTTCATTTTAATGATGATGAAGGCTGGAGATTGGAAATTCCCGGATTGCCCGAGTTAACTGAAGTGGGTTCTCAGCGTGGACATACCGTGGATGATAAAAATAATATTGTCCCTTCCTGGGGTTCTGGTGCGGATACCGGTGTTCCTTCAGGTAGTGGGTTTTACAGCAGAGCAGATTTTATAGAGATTCTGAAATATGCCCGCGACCGTCATATCCGGGTGATTCCTGAAATAGAAACTCCGGGACATGCCCGGGCGGCCATCAAATCAATGGATGCCCGTTATGAAAAAATGATGAAAGCCGGCAATCTGGCCGGAGCAGAACGTTATCTTTTACATGACCAGAATGATAAATCGGTGTATCGCTCGGTTCAGGGTTGGGCAGATAATGTGATCAACGTGGCTTTGCCCTCTACTTATAATTTCCTGGAAAAGGTAGTGGATGAAATCAGGGAAATGTATGCCGAAGCAGGTGCTCCGCTAAGCACCATTCATTTTGGAGGCGATGAAGTGCCCGAAGGGGTTTGGCAAAAATCGCCGGCAGTAAAAAGCTTAATGGAAAGCAATCCGGAAATAAAAAATCCGGATGATTTATGGTATTACTATTTCGCTAAGGTAAATGAGTTGCTTAAAAAACGCGGATTATATCTGTCGGGCTGGGAAGAAATAGGTTTGCGTAAAACCCAGTTGGATGGCAGAAAACACATGCTGGTTAACTCTGCTTTTGTAAACGATAATTTCCATGTAGATGTATGGAAAAACAGCCCGGGTTCGGCTGCCGAAGATCTGCCTTATAAAATGGCCAATGCCGGCTATAAAGTGGTTTTAACCAGTGTAACTAATTTTTATTTGGATATGGCCGCCAACAAGAGTTTTGAGGAGCCCGGCTTATACTGGGGCGGTTATGTGGATACAGATAAGCCTTTCTACTTTATTCCTTTTGATTATTACAAGAATATGAAAGAGGATGATGCCGGTAATCCGCTTAATCGGGCCGTATTTAAAGGGAAAGAGCGGCTTACGGAGTTTGGTAAATCCAATATTATCGGGCTTCAGGCGCCTTTGTGGAGTGAAACTGTTAAAACGCCGGAACGACTGGAATATATGTTGCTGCCCAAATTATTGGCGCTTGCTGAAAGGGCTTGGGCTAAAGATCCGAAATGGGCTACAGAAACCGATACATTGATCGCCAGGGAATTGTATAACAAGGCCTGGTCTGAATTTGTCAACGTGTTGGGTAAAAGAGAATTGCCCAGGTTGGATTATTATTCAGGCGGATATAATTATCGTATCCCAACGCCCGGAATCATTTTTAAAGATGGTGTTTTTGAGGCCAATGCCCAATTCCCGGGTTTTACCATCCGTTATAGTTTAGACGGAACAGAGCCTACGCTGAAGAGCAAGCTTTATACTGACCCGGTTCAGAATAAAGGGCCGGTTATATTCCGTTTGTTTAATGCCAATGGACGAGGGGGTAGAGCCGTTAAAGCCTTGGAATAATCTGAAGTAGAGTGTATTAATAATTCCATGAAGTAAAGAGCTCCCAGGTTTCAAAAACCTGGGAGCTCTTTATGGTTAATCTTAAACCCGATTGTAGCGGAAAACCCGCAATGTAGCGTAGCGGAATGAGGATTTGGAACGGAAAGCGGGACTATCGGTACCGATTTTATGATACTCTTACTTTCTAAAAAGTAAAATAACCATGCTAAGTCTGGCATCTTCGTGTTTTTATAAGATGTTTTGTATTGAGCGCTAAGTTTTATGTCTTAGCATAAGAAAACGCAAATAATTAATTTGAACCATTTTGTTTCTACTCAGTATCTTCCAGGTAGCTTGTTTTGTTACTTAGTTTTTCCTGCAAACCCTGGAAAATAACATATAAGGCTGGTATCACAAATACGCCCAGCAGGGTTCCGAACAGCATTCCGCCAATGGCTCCGGTTGCAATGGATCTGTTTCCGTTGGCTCCAACGCCGCTTGAAAACATGAGCGGCATAACTCCAAATATAAAAGCAAATGAGGTCATCAGAATAGGACGTAAGCGCACTTTGGCACCTTCCATGGCAGATTCAACCAGTCCCATTCCTTTTTCTCTGCGTTCCTGGGCAAAT
>DASQIU010000055.1:0-21487 GCA_035631395.1 Daejeonella sp.
TACCCGCTCTTATATTTTTAAACTCTCTGCTAGCGCATGTGTGTCGCCTGTGCTACAACCTGTCTTAAAACTTAAAAAGCAGAAATCCTGTGCTCTGCTAGCGCACGCGTGTGCTTTACCGAAATCTCTTAGCTGGCGCACGCGTGCCGCGTGTGTTTCGCTAGTTTTAGTTAATGCTAAACCAATAAACAATTCTACAGTTTTCGCGTGTGCTTTACCGAAGCCTCTCGATGTCATATTTTTCTCCTAAATTTAGAATACAAAAATTCCTGTACTCTTGAGCCGGGAAATACAAATTTCTCAATAAAGAAGGACTTTATTTTGTAAGCTTCGCCACTGTAAACTGGGGTAGATGTTTTTGTTCGTCCTGTTTATTGTGACATACTTGTTGAAAGCTTAAAGTTTTGCAAAAACAATCTCGGTATGGAGCTATTTTGCTGGTGTATTATGCCGAGCCATGTGCATCTTATATTACGGGCAAAAGAAAATAATCCGGAAATTATTTTGGGGGAGATTCAAAGAATACACATCCAAGCAAAGGTAAAAACGATCGAATCCAATCTGCAAGAATCACGAAAAATGCCAGAAGCAATACTGAAAACTTGGACAGAAATATGGCAAGACACTCAATTAAATAGAGCTTACCGTGCAGATGTTACCGTTCACAAACAAAAGTATTTTGACGCAGACCACGCAGTAGTTGAAACCTATATTTCAATTATCGATTAAAATTTATGGTGGAAGAATTGACTTTATCACAACTTCGTTTTTTGACATTAGAAAGTCAAGGGCTAACAAAGTCATATCCTTTTGGAAAAGGTAAAGATGCAGTTCTTAAAGCATTAGAACATCTCGGATATTTACAAATTGACACTTTATCAATTGTTGAAAGAGCCCATCATCACACACTTTGGACAAGAATTCCCGATTATAAAACGGAATATTTAGATGAATTAGTTGAAGAACGCAAAGTTTTTGAATATTGGTTTCACGCTGCCTCTTATCTTCCAATGAAAGATTTTCGTTTTGCATTACCTCAAATGTTAGAGGTAAAACAAAGTGAAACGCATTATTACAATGCCGAGCCAAAAGTGATGAAATATGTATTGGACACCATTCGTACTGAAGGTCCCAAAAAAGCAAGAGATTTTGAAAATGAAACAAAAAAAGCAGGAAGTTGGTGGAGTTGGAAACCTGCAAAAGTAGCCCTTGAAAGACTTTTTTTGCAAGGCGACTTAATGATTTCAAGCAGAAACGGAATGCAAAAAACGTACGACCTCACTGAAAATTTTTTACCAAAATCAATCAACACGACTATACCAACTGACCTCGAATTTGCAGAATATTTGGTGAAAACCTATTTAAATGCTTACGGATTTACAACTATAAAGCAAATTACACATCTTAAAACGGGGGAATTAATAAGAAAGAATGTTGATAAAATATTAAAATCAATGTTAGAAGAGGGAACAATAAAACAAGTAAATATTGAAAATAGGCCTTCTGTTTTTTTAAAAAAGGACTTACTTGAAAAATCGTTAAACAACTCTACTTCAAATATTCGAGTTTTGTCGCCATTTGACAATTCAATTATTCATCGAGAGCGAGTAAAGCAATTTTTCGACTTTGATTATAAAATTGAATGTTATACACCCAAAGAAAAAAGGCAATTCGGATATTTTTGTTTACCCATAATATTTGGCGACACATTTATTGGACGAGTTGATTGCAAAGCGCACCGAAAAGAAAAAGTATTTGAAATGATACATTTGCACATTGAAAATACAAATATTGATATTGAATTATGGAAAGAACAATTTGTGGAAGTTTTAAAATCTTTTGCGACTTTTAATGGGTGTAAGCATATCAAATTTACAAAAGTTAGTCCATCAAAACTGACAAATAAAATGAGACAATTATTAGATTTTTGGTATTTAATTGCATAACGAAATGACAGCACAAATTCCATTGGTTGATAAAGAATACTTACTCGAAAAATTTCAAGGCAAAGGCGGTTGGACATTTGCTAGAATTCCTGAAATAGTACAAAACAAAAACACGCCTTTTGGCTGGGTTAGGGTTCGGGGAACAATAGACCATCTTGAAATTAAAAATTACAATTTACAACCAATGGGAAATGGTAATCTTTTTTTGCCCGTAAAAGCTGAAATCAGAAAGAAACTGAATAAAAAAGAAGGCGATTATGTTCACATCATTTTATTTTCCGACAATTTTCCACTAAACATTCCAGAGGAATTAAAACTTTGCTTAATGGACGAGCCAAATGCTTATGAAACGTTTTTAAACTATACAAATGGAGAACAAAAAACAATTATTGAATGGATTTATTCTGCCAAAACAGATACCACAAAAGTAGAACGAATTGCAAAAACGATAGAAAAAATAGCAATAAATCTATTGACCGACAAAAACGCCAGCAGGTAACATCGGTTTGACAATATGGCGGGTGAAGTGCTTCTATCAAACATTTGTGCAAGGCTCAACAGCAGGAATTCTATTGTACTTTTGTACTAAAATTCCGCCACATCGCCAAGCCGTTTTCCATTAGCGGTCATTGTAACGGACGACACAGCAACAACAACGGACTGACAAAATGAAAATTGAAACACACAATATAAACGACATAAAAATTGCCGAAGTTGTATCGGACGCATTTGTCATAAAAACAAGTGAAGACGGTTTAGACTTGTTGGGTAATTTGTATTACCAAGGCTTTGATAAAATTATTGTCCACGAAAAAAATATTACGCCTGACTTTTTTGGCCTAAAAAACGGCATGGCAGGTGAAATACTTCAAAAATTTTCTAACTATCGTGTCCGGTTGACTATCGTTGGCGACTTCTCAAAATATACAAGCAAGAGTTTAAACGACTTCATTTTTGAAAGTAACAAAGGCAAACAAATAAATTTTGTAGCTTCTCAATCCGAAGCAATAAAAGCATTGACAAACTGATAATTAACCACAGAAGCAAAATATTGATTTAAAGTTGCTCCTATTGAAAATCAAAAACTTTATGAAAATCATTTTTTATATTCTCCTCCTTTTTCCGGCATTTTGCCTTGGGCAGGCCCCCGGCCAACTTAATGACCAGATTTCTATAGGAACAAAAAAAACAATTTATTCAAACATATTAAATGAGGATAGGGAGATCTGGGTTTATATGCCTGAGGCCGGTAGGGCTGACAGCAAAACACAATATCCTGTGATGTACCTCTTGGATGGGAAAGACTTTTTTCATTTCACGACGGGGATTGTAAGTGAACTAAGCGCTCTAGGTAAGATGCCCAAAATGATTGTGGTAGGAATTGTGAATAAGGATAGGGGGAGCGACTTTACACCTACCCATTCTCTGCTCGCCCGGGATGGAACAGTAGATGCTGACTTCAAGAACTCAGGTAGAGGGGAAAAGTTCACTTCTTTTCTTCAAAAGGAACTGATTCCCTTTATTAATTCCCATTATAGCACAGCGCCTTTCCGGATGTTTGTGGGACATTCTTTAGGCGGGCTGGCTGTTTTAAATTCGCTTATCAATCACCCTTCATTGTTCAACGCATATGTAGCTATTGACCCCAGCTTGTGGTGGGACAACCACCTCATCATGAAGCAAGCCCAGAATGTCCTGACCCAAAAAGACTATGCTGATAAAAGCCTCTACTTTGCCTCTTCCAATACCATGGAAAAGGGAATGGATACGGTAAGGGTTATAATTGACACCGCCTATGGCAATGGCAATGTACGGAACAACTTCCAATTCAGGGAAATCCTAAAAAAAAGCAAGAACCTGCAGTGGGCATGGAAATTCTATCCGGAAGACAACCACTCATCAGTGCCGCTTATTTCCGAGTATGACGCTTTTCGTTCAATATTCAAAAAATATGAAATGGACAAAGACATAAGTGATACTTCTATCACCGTGGAGTACATTAAAGACCATTACCATACCGTGTCGGCCATGTTGCAGTATGCCGTGTCTCCTCCACAAAATATAGTGAATATACTTGGGTACATCGCTTTAGGTAATAAAACCTATGATAAGGCCTACAGCTTCTTTAAGCTGAACATTGACAACTATCCGGCAAGTTCAAACGTCTATGATTCTTTGGGGGATTTCTATGTAGAAACGAACGATCAGAAAAAGGCATTAGAAGCCTTTAAAAAAGCTTTGTCTTTAATGGAAGTGCCTGAGACAAGAAAAAAATTGGAAAAGTTACAGGCAAAGAAATAACCTTGTTAGCGCACGCGTATCGCGTGTGCTTTGCTACAACCTTTGAACTGGGTTATTGAATAAAAAGCAGAATACATTCATCTTTTAGAAGTAGGTTGGGTTAGAGAATTCGTTTCATTGGAAATATTTAAGTGCTATTGTTATGCAGGGGAAAAGGATTGATTGAAATAGACTGTTTGTAAGTAGAGTTTTGATGAAAATAACACACGCGACACGCGTGCGCTAGCAGAGGCCGGGAGCAGCAATGGCAATTTTGGCAGCAGCCGTCCGTACGTTATTGATAATCTTGTTCGGTTAAATCTTTTATCGAACCAAAACCAATTACATCTTTTAATATCGGTCCTTCGGTTAATTCAGTTGCCCGGATTAATTTTTCGTTCCCAAAACGCCCTTTGATGGCGTACATGGTTTTACGGGCTTTTTCTTGTTGGTCTATGTTCTCAAAGAGGCTGTACATCATATCGCGGTTCTCCACAAAATTGCTTATGTGTACGCTTATGCGGGTAACATTGGGGTTTAATATAGGCCTTGAGCTGGTTTGCTGCTCAAAATCTTGCATCCGTTTGCGCAAGGTCCGGATAATGGTAATGGCATCCTGAATAGGATTTGCCAAGGAAAAATGATCTTCCCAGCGGCTTCCATCCTGATAAATCACTCCAAAACTGACCGATTTGCAATAATAATCATGGCTAACCATGCGCTTTTCCAGGGTAGTGCAAAGGGTAATAAAAACCTGCTCCACATATTCCGGCTTGCGTCTGTTTTCTGCCGATAAGGCTCGCATAGCGCCCATTCCTTTGTATTTACTACTCAGAATATTGGTTTCGACAAAATTAAGGCGATAATGCCAGTAAATGCCTTCTATGCTTTTGAAGATTCGTTTCAGGGTTTCTGGCCCTGCATAGCGCATTTCTAATGGGGTTTTTATCCCGGCTCGTTCCAGCCTCCGGCTCATATTAGCGCCAATGCCGGGCAAATCATCCAGTTTGAGGCCGGCTAATTTCTCATCAATATTTTGGGTTGTAATTAAGGTTAAGCCATCGGGCTTTTGCATGTCAGCAGCCAGTTTAGCTAAAAAAGCATTGGGGGCTATGCCAATAGAGCAGCTTAACCAATCGCCCACTTGCGTATAAATGTCTTTTTTAATGGCCTGGGCCACCTTTACAAGGTCTGGATGTATGAGTTTGTAGTTTTCCAGATTCACAATGGCTTCGTCAATACTTTTGGGAACCACATCCTGACTGTATTTTTTCAGCACATTGATAATTTTGATATGAAAATCGCGGTAGCGAGCCGGATTGCTTTCTAAAGGAATCAGCTGCGGGCAAATTTTGATCGCCTCATTCAGGCGCATCCCGGTTTTAACGCCCAGTTTTTTGGCTTCTACCGAAGGCGAAATGATGCAACCGAATTGGCCGGTATATACACAAACGCCTACCGGCCGGTTTCTAAGCCAGTAATTTACTTGTTGTTCACATCGGGCGAAATAGCTGTTCATGTCTATGAACAGTACCCGGGCTTCGGTTTTGGGTTTGATGCTATTCTGGTTCATGACGTAAAATTACTAAAAATTTTAGCAATTTTACGTCAATGGGCGACCACATAGGGTCGCCCCAACGGATATTTAATCCCTCATATTAATGTATTGCAGGGGTTGTCCAAAATCTTCTTTGCGACATAAAGTAATAACGGATTGCAGGTCGTCAATTTTTTTACCTTGCACACGTACCTGATCATCCATAATAGAAGCCTGAACTTTTAAACCACTGTCTTTTATTGCTTTAACAATTTTTTTGGCTGCTTCTTTATCCAGGCCCTGTTTAATTTTAATTTCTTTACGGATCATATTTCCAGAAGCATATTGCTCTTTTCCGCGGTCCATGCTTTTGGGATCCAGGTTTTGTTTCACCATTCTGGAAATAATACTGTCTTCAATGGCTTTTAAGCGCATATCGTTTTCCGTTACAATGGTTATTTCATTAGTTTTTTTATCCAAATCAATAGTGCTTTTTGAATCGTTAAAATCATAGCGATTCAAAATTTCTTTTTTAGCAGTATTGATGGCGTTGTCAAGCTGCTGCCCGTCAACTTTACTTACAATATCAAATGTTGGCATAATAATTATTCTTATAGGAAATTAAATTTTTGTTGATA
Organism: Daejeonella sp.; assembly: GCA_035631395.1. Taxonomy (GTDB): domain Bacteria; phylum Bacteroidota; class Bacteroidia; order Sphingobacteriales; family Sphingobacteriaceae; genus Daejeonella. Next base: position 6,402 of record DASQIU010000055.1, read on the forward strand.
TATTTAATTAAGTGCAAATTTAAATCTATTCTGTAATAATATAAGCAAACAAATGTTATGAAAGCAAATGAAACAAAAAGCTCTAAAAAAGCAGAAAAAAAAGTTTCCAAGCAGAAAAGCAAATCATTAGAAGTAAACATTTCTGATAGGGTTGGAAAGCTGATCAAAAGTTTAGGCTATGATACCGATAAACTGGGCAAGGGAATTAAAAAAGCCAGCAAGCAATTGGTAGAAAAAATTGCTGTAAAAGTGGAAAAATTAAAAGCTAAGGCGGATAAAGAAAAAGGAAAAGGCAAAAAAAAGAAAACCGAAACTGCTCCAATTTCTTTGGCACTTCCTCAAAAATCAAAAAAAGTTACCACGATTAAAAAAGCCGGAAAGGCATCTGCTTTAAGTGCTGAAAAAGCACCGGTAAAGCGTGCTTATAAACGCCGGGAATTAAGTGTTGAAACAGGTGAAACATTAGCTGCGGCTACACCAGCTGCGGCCAAGCCGGTTGCCGCAGCCAAAACGCCGGTTAAACGTGCTTATAAACGCCGCGTAGTTGAGCCTGTTAGTGAAGCAACCACTGTTGCAGCCAAACCAAAACCTGCTGCTAAACGTGCCGTTGCTAAGCCTAAATCTGCCGCTAAACCTGCTGCAAGCAAGCCAAAAACTACCCCGGCCAAAAGAGGTCCCAAGCCTAAAGTTGCTGCGCCAATAAGCGGATCGCAAAACGAGGAGCTAAATTCATCTTCTTTTCCAAACAATGCCACTTAATTGCTGCTTATATTATCATTAATTTAACGATTTCTTAATTTGAATTAACAAAATAATCTACAGCTTTGCAGTCCTGACTAATAGTTAGGACTGTTTATTTTATATCATGCCTAAAAAAATTCCGCTTATCAATAGAGAGATCAGTTGGCTTTCCTTTAATGATCGGGTTTTACAGGAGGCAGCAGATAAAACAGTTCCTCTTATAGAACGGCTCCGGTTTCTGGCAATTTTTTCGTCAAATCTGGACGAGTTTTACCGGGTGCGGGTGGCTACTTTAAACCGGCTTTCTAATGTGAATGTGAAGGCCAAAGAATTGTTAGGTTATAATCCTAAAAAAACCTTAAATCAGATTAAGAATATTGTAGTAAAACAGGAACGCAAATTCAATCAACTGTTTGAAAAAGATATTATTCAGGAGCTTGCCGGGCATAAAATATTTATCATTAATGAGCAGCAATTAAATGTTGCACGCGGGCAATTTGTAAGAAATTATTTTCGCGAAAAGTTGTTAAGTACTCTGGTTCCGGTGATGCTGACCAAAGGAGAAGCATTTCCTGAATTAAAGGACCGGGGTATTTATTTTCTGGTAAAATTGACCAAATCCGGAAATAAAGAAAAACTGCGCTATGCCCTGATTGAAATTCCTGTAGAAAATGGCGCAGATCGTTTTGTGGTATTGCCAGAATCTCTTCATCTGAAATTTATTATCCTGGTGGATGATATCATTAGATATTGTCTGGATGATATCTTTTTCATATTTGATTATGATCAGATTGAGGCTTACTCGGTGCAGCTTACCCGTGATGCAGCATTGGAACTGGACCATCAGCTAACTGAGAAATTTATTGATGCTTTGGCTAAAAGCCTTCAAAAACGAGGTAAGGGCAAACCCATGCGATTGCTTTATGATGCCGATATGCCTGCTGATATGCTCGATTATCTGGTAAACAAGTTAGACCTGGCTCCAGATGGATTAATCCCGGGTAACCGGTATCATAATTTTAAGGATTTTATTAATTTTCCGAACGTAGGCGATGCCAGGTTGGAATATCCTCCAAGGTCACCGTTAGCACTTCATGATTTGACGGCGGGTAGCAGCCTGTTTGCTCAAATTGCCAAAAAAGATCACTTAATTAGCCTTCCTTATCAGTCATTTGATTATATTATTCATTTTTTACGGGAGTCGGCTATTGATCCTAAGGTCAAGGAGATCAGCATTACTTTATACCGGCTGGCAGAAAACTCCAAAGTGATTAATGCCCTGATTAACGCGGCCCGAAATGGCAAAAAAGTGAATTGTTTATTGGAGTTAAAGGCCCGTTTTGATGAGCAGGCAAATATATTCTGGACCAATAAATTGGAAGAAGCCGGGGTACTGGTTAATTATGGTATTTTGGATTATAAAGTCCATTCAAAAATCTGTTTGGTTAAACGTGTAGAAAAAGAGAAAAGCGTTTATTATGCTAATTTGGCTACCGGAAATTTTAATGAAAAAACAGCCCGTTTATACTGCGACTACAGTTTATTTACTGCCCGACCGGAAATAACCAGGGAGCTGGTTAAGCTATTTGACGGATTACAAAAAAAGATTTTTTATCGGGGATATCAGCATTTGATTGTTTCCCCGTTAGAAAGCAGGAAAAAGATTTATGATCTTATTGATCAGGAAATCAAGTTGGCAAAATCCGGAAAAGATGCTTACATGATTTTAAAAATGAACAGTTTGAGCGATGAGGAGGTTATTGCCCGGTTATATGAAGCTAGCAATGCCGGTGTGCGCATCCGTTTGATTGTTCGTGGCATGTGTTGCCTGGTACCCGGCATTAAGGGATTTAGTGAGAATATTAGCGTGATCAGCATTATAGATCGGTACCTGGAACATGCCCGGGTTTGGATATTTGGAAATGATGGACAGGAGAAAGTCTATCTTAGTTCGGCCGATTGGATGACCCGGAATTTAGATAGGCGGGTGGAGGTGGGTTTCCCAATTTTAGATCCGGAGATTAAACAGGAAATCCGGGATATGATTAACATCCAGTTAAAAGATAATACCAAAGCCAGGGAAATTAATCAGTTTAATAATAACCGATACCTGAAAGGACGTTTAAAAACGGAGTTTCGTTCCCAGCTTGACACTTATATATATTTAAAATATAAAAACTAAATACATTGAGATACGCCGCCATCGATATTGGATCTAATGCTGTAAGATTACTTATAGCCGATATTCATGAGAATGAGAAAGAAATCTCGTTTAAAAAAAATACGCTCATCCGGGTACCCCTGCGTTTAGGTGATGATGCATTTTTGGATAAATATATTTCGCCCAGAAAATCTGAAGAGCTCTTGAAAACCATGATTGCTTTCAGGCATTTGATGGATGTTTATAAGGTACAAGATTACATGGCCTGTGCTACTTCGGCCATGCGTGAGGCCGGAAATGGACCGGATTTGGTGAAGCAAATCAAGAAAAATGCTAATCTGGACGTGGAAATTGTTGCCGGCCAACGCGAAGCCAATATCATTTATTCCAGCCATATAGAGCAACATCTGGAGCGTAAAAGAAATTATATCTATATAGATGTAGGAGGGGGAAGCACAGAACTTTCTGTATTCTCTGATGGAGTAATGATTGCTTCACGGTCATTTAATCTGGGCGCTATCCGGATTTTGGATAATCAGGATAAGGAAGAAACCTGGGCTGAAATGAAAAATTGGATAAAAGAACAGGTTAAAGTTTATAAAAACCTGATCGGTATTGGTACCGGCGGAAATATCAATAAACTTTACCGGATGTCTGGAGAGAAGGAAGATAGCCCGCTGAGCTTTATCAAGCTGAAATCTTTGTATTTGCATCTTTGCTCATTCTCTTTAAAAGATCGCATCAATGTGTTGAACCTAAACCAGGATAGGGCCGACGTAATTATTCCGGCTAGCGAAATCTACCTTAGCGTGATGAAATGGGCCGGAGCCAAACAGATTTTTGTTCCCCGGGTAGGTTTGGTGGATGGTATTATTCAGCTACTTATAGAGAAAAATCTGGTTGTTAAATAGCCATTAACTATTAAAAGTCTATTAGTTATTAGTCCCTGGGCTAATAGCTAATAGCTAATAAAAAATTGTTTAAATCCTTTTCCTTGCTTCATTGTTAAATACAGACCTGAGTTAATCAAGTTTGAATGGAGCTTAGCACCCGAAATACAACGGTTTACAAAAACGAAAATTCCTTTGTAAAACGTTTAAAAGTTTTTACCTGGCCTGTTCCCGGCTGTTATCTTTATTTTCTTTCGCAGGGCGATTTCGATTTATATATTCCTGTTAACAATGGTTTAAAGGGATATTATGGTCGGGGAGAAATGCTTCCTTATGGCAGTAATATTTTTGAAGTTCCGGCCCGGGAAGTGAAAAATATGCACTTTGATTGTATTCTGTACCAGAGCAGTAAAGACTATTTAACAGACCGCTACGAGATTCTTTCAGACCAGCAACGTAATCTTCCTCAAATCTATCTGGAGCATAACCCGCCTACGGCACATCTTGCTAATACCAGGCATGTAGTTGATGATCCGGAAGTGATGCTGGTACATGTTAATCATTTTAATAAGTTAATGTGGGATAATAATAATACCCCAAACTGTGTGATAGAACCCGGGGTAATTGGCACTAATGTATCTTATACCGGGGCTAAAAAACGCGGATTGGTTGTGATTGATAATTTATCCCGGCAGGGGCGTTTAGCCGGGTTGGATGTTTTCTTAGAAGTTAGAAAGCATGTCCCGCTTGATTTGGTAGGACGGGGCACTCAGGATTTAGGGCTGGGTGAGATTCCGCACTCGCAGCTGGCGGAGTTCTCCAGCCGGTACCGCTTTTTTTTCTGCCCGGCCCGTTATCTCAGTTTAAACCTTTGTCTTATAGAAGCCATGCTTGCCGGAATTCCGGTAGTTGGGCTGGCTACTACCGGGCTTTCTACTGTTATACGTAACGGAACCAATGGATTTATTCATAACAACCTGGATTATCTCATTGCTAAAATGAAGGGGCTTTTAGAAGATCATAAATTAGCCTTCCGTTTAGGTAAAGAAGGACAAAGAACCGCTCAGGAAAAGTTTAATATTCAGCGTTTCACGGCCGACTGGAAAAAGCTTTTTGAACAGGTAGTTTCCAGAAAAAAGTATTCGATGGACGCCCTGAAATCATCTTAAAAACATCCACCCTTAATTCTATCATTTACCCTTAAACTTATCATCTTGAAAAAGAAAATTGCAATAATTAGCGAACAAGCTTTCCCATTTACCTTGTCGGGAAGCATTGGTACTGTAGGTTTGAATGTATATGTAGCCGAGCTGGCCAAAAACCTGTCAATTGCTGGGTATAGTATAGATATTTATACTCGTTGGGACGATGCGCAATTGCCTCAAATTGTGCACTGGAAACCAGGAATACGCATTATACATATTAAAGCGGGGCCTACAACTCCTATCTTAAAAGAAGATTTACTGCCTTTTTTGCCCGAATTCAGGCAAAACATGCTGGACTTTATCCGCATTCAAAAATTAAGTTATGGATTGATTCATGCTAATTTCTGGACTTCGGCGCTGGTGGCTTCCCAGTTGAAAGAAATTTTGGCTATTCCTTTTGTCGTTACTTTTCACGCCCTGGGCTATTTAAGGCGCATATATCAGAATGAATATGAATACTCGCTATCTGAACGGATTTTGATTGAGGAAGATGTAATTAAAAAAGCCGACCAGATTATTGCTGTATGTCCGCAGGATAAAGAAGATTTAATGCGCTATTATAGTACTCCTGCCTTTAAAATTACCATCATCCCATGTGGATATAATCCCGAAGAATTATACCCGGTTAATAAAATGATGGCCCGGGAAATACTTAAACTCGATCCGAAAGAATTTATATTACTGCAATTAGGCCGGATAGTGCCTAGAAAAGGTGTGGATAATCTTATTCATGCGCTGTCAAAATTAAAAAGCGCCAACATGAATGTGCGTTTATTACTTGTAGGTATTGAGCAGGGGGTAGAAATGTTCCGCCTGCAAACCTTGGCTCGCGAAAACGCTCTGGAAGAATTTGTAACATTTACCGGTCCTGAAAATCGCGAAATGCTAAAATATTATTATTCTGCCGCTGATATTTTTGTAACAACTCCATGGTATGAACCTTTCGGGATTACGCCTTTAGAAGCCATGGCTTGCGGCACTCCGGTAATTGGAGCCGAAGTAGGCGGTATCAAATACACAGTTCTGGATGGGCAAACAGGATTTTTGGTTCCCTCTCGGGATCCGGATATGTTAGCTCAAAAAATCCGCCTTCTAAATTCTAAGCCCCGGCTGCATTTAAAAATGAGTAATAATGCCCTGGAAAGAGTGAAATCTGAATTTACCTGGGATAAAGTAGCCGCCCAAATGGATCGTTTATATGAACATATCCTGATTTCCAGTCGCCAAACCTCTATTTCTATGTTTACTTCTCCTTCCCAGCCAAATCAGAACAGTTTTCTTATGTAGCGAGGGTGCCAAATAGTAGTGTACATAAAATACTTAGGGGCTTTTAAGTCAAAGTTCATTATAAGCGGGAAACCCGGGTTAGCGCCGAGCCTTTGTGTGCAGCAATATGATTGGTTTTATCGCTTTTAATTTCATATTGAGGAACTTCATCACTCGCATGTCGCTTGTATCCCTTATATAAAAAATCGGAAGTATGAACTTTGATAATGGTACCAAATACTTGCCCTGCTTCAGAATTCCATCTTACATAATCTCCAACCTTGAAGGCCTGTTCCATGGCAAAATTTTAGGTTCAATTTAAAAACAACAGTATAGAACCAGGTCTGGTTTGTCAAAAAAATATATCCTGAGAATGGTTTGGCCATATTGATTATAAGATAAAAGAAAGTAACTTACGGGCAAATACATTAATAATAAGCATGAGTAAACCATCTCAATTGAACCGTTCATTAGGATTACGCTATGTAATCGTTGTTGTTGTTGCCAATATTATCGGATCTGGCGTTTACAAAAAGGTAGCCCCTATGGCCGCCGAGTTGCATTCATCGGGATGGGTATTAATGGCTTGGGTTTTAGGAGGTGTTATTACCTTGTTTGGCGCCTTAAGCAACGCAGAAGTTGCCGGTTTATTGGCCGATACCGGTGGAGAGTTTGCTTACTATAAACGGATATACAATCGTTTTTTCGCGTTTATTTATGGCTGGTCCTTGTTTACCGTAATACAAACAGCCGCTATTTCTTCTATTGCTTACATATTTGCACAATCTTTAGATAGTATTGTGCATTTTCAGGCCTTGTTTCCTTCTTTGGCTGATGTGAATATTGCCGGTGTTTTTTATCCTTTTGCCGATTTTTCGGTCAAACTGGCGGCCATCTTTCTAATCATCTTATTAACAATAATCAATACCAAAGGAATAAAAGCCGGAGCCTGGGTAAGTAATGCCATTTTAACTTTGGTTTTTATCGGCATTTTTACCATCATTCTGTTTGGCTTGGGCAGTAAAAATGCGGTAATAGGTCAAAGCTTTGACTTAAGTACTTCCAATAACGCAATTACCATCAGTAGTTTTTTTACAGCCATGCTAGCCGCTTTTTGGGCCTATCAGGGTTGGCATTCCATTGGATTTATTGGCGGCGAAATACAAGACGCCCGACGTAATTTACCCCGTGGTATAGCCATAGGCGTTTTTATGGTTATCGGCATCTATTTATTGGTTAATGCAACCTATCTTTCCTTATTGCCGGTATCGCAGTTGGAGCAAATCTATCATTCTGGCAATCAGGTGGCGGCTATAGAAGCTGTTAGAGGTTTTTGGGGAGATTATGGGGTATTATTTATATCTGTTTTGATCATGGTTACCACCCTGGGCTGTGCCAATGCCACTCTTTTAACCGGAGCACGCCCGTATTATGCCATGGCCCGCGAAGGTTTGTTTTTTCAAAATATTGGCAAACTAAATAAAGCACAAGTACCGGCCAATTCCTTAATACTTCAATGTATATGGGCTTGCTTGCTGGTTTTATCGGGTACTTTTGATCAGCTTACCGATATGGTAGTGTTCGCTATTTTTATCTATTTCGGAGCAACGGCCTTGGGCGTATTTATTTTAAGAAAGAAAATGCCGCATGCACACCGGCCTTATAAGGTATGGGGATATCCTTTTGTACCTGCCATTATGATTCTATTCTGTGTTGCTCTGGTGGGAAACACCTTCTTTACCCGCCCGCGGGAAGCAACTCTTGGAGTAATTTTGATGCTTACCGGAATCCCCATGTACTGGTTGTTTAAAAAATGGAACAGCCCGAAAAAAGTTGGTGAAACAATGGTTGAAGAGACAGCGGTGCCTGAACAATGATAATGTCTGAACCATGATTTTCATGATTGATAAGATTAATGTGATTTTGTTGGCGTAATTCAACATCACCAAAATCAAATAAACCATAGTTCAGAACAAATAGGGCATTTCCCTTCGGGGCGGGCTTTCCGCTCCAATCTTTTTGCCCTGCGGGACAAAAAGGATTTTCGCTTCAATCCCTAATGCAAACAAAATAGGAACGTTCAGGATTGAACACAATCTGATAATGTCTGCACCATGATTTTTTGATTAATATGATTTTGTTGATTGTAATCCAACTCATGTCCATCACCTAAATCAAATAAAATCACAGTTCAGACAAAGTAAATAGATAAAAATATTACCCAAAACTTTCATTAGTTAATAAAAACAACAAGGTCTTAATGTTGGTTAAATGAGGCAGTGCCATACCGGCGTGTTTTTAGGAAACCATATAGAAGATGGATTTGTCTTTTATGTATTAGAACTGATAATATGAAAGTTTTACAGAAACAGTCAGCTAAGAAAACAGACTTTTTCAAGTTAGGGTCATTGATCATCCTTTTGGTCAGTTCCCAGCCTTTGTTAGCACAAAATACCAATCAGGGAAAATCAGATTTGTTAAGTCAGCCGGGCATCATCATTACAATTTTATTATTGCTGATTCCTTTACTCGCAGGTATTCTGTTATTTGTAGTGAAAGCCGAGAAGGTGGTAAGGGGCATCCGTACCAGGCGGGATTTGCATGAGGCTGACCGTTTAGCAGAGTATTTAAAGACCTTAAATGCCGATCAATTAGAAGCCTTAAAAAGTGGTAAAAATATTGCTGACAAAGAAAGTGCAGCGGTTTCAGAATCTTTGCCCGTTTCGGATACCAAGGGCTTGTTGAGAAATATTAATGAAAAAGCGAATATTCGCTTTATAGCTGCCAAAAGAAAAGCCTTAGTAAGACCAAATGTAGATGCCAGGCTTTCAAAGCTTATCATCTGGTTTTTAATAAGCGCTACATTCTGGTTGGTTTTTGGCACTTCGGTGGGCGAATATGTAGGAATTAAATTTGTTGCCCCCGATACAGATCATTTTAGTTGGTTAAGTTTTGGAAGGCTGCGGCCAGTTCATACCAATGCCGTTTTCTGGGGTTGGTCATCCTTGGCTATGCTTGGATTAGGATATTATGTAGTTCCCAGAGTAGGCAATGTGCAGATTGTCAGTATTAAAGGTGGGTGGTGGACCTTATGGTTAATTAATGCATCGGTTTTTCTGGGAAGTCTGGCTTTGATGGCCGGAATTAATAACGCGGGAGGGGAGTACCGGGAATATATCTGGCCAATACAGCTTTTATTCGGAATAGGTTTAGTCATTACCTTGTTTAATTTCATCCGAACAATAGCGATTCGTGAAACCAAAGAAATTTATGTATCCAACTGGTATATTGTTGCGGCAATAATGTTCGCCTTGGTTATAACCATTGTAGCTTATGTTCCTTTTTGGCAAAATGGATTAGGAGAAACCATTATTCAAGGTTATTACATGCACCAGGGAGTAGGCATGTGGTTTATGTTATATACCCTGGGATTGGTTTATTATTTCCTGCCCCAGCAGCTTAATAAGCCAATTTATTCTTATAGCCTGGGTATTTTGGCTTTCTGGTCGCAGATATTTTTTTACACGCTTATTGGTACCCATCACTTCGTGTTTAGTGCTATTCCATGGTCTTTACAAACCGTAGCTATTGTGGGTAGTGCCGGTATGATTATTCCGGTAATTTCAGGCTCTACTAACTTTCTCCTAACCTTTAACGGGGCCTGGAATAAAATATCGGGTAGTTACACTTTACCATTCTTTTTGGTAGGAACGATATTTTACTTCACCGGCTCTTTACAGGGGACGGCAGAAGCGTTCAGATACACCAACCTGATTTGGCACTTTACTGATTTTACGGTGGCGCATTCTCATATAACGATGTACGGTATTATTGCATTTTTTCTCTGGGGAGGTATTTACGCTATAGTCCCCAGAATTACCCGGCAGGAGCCGCCTCAATTAACCGTAGGAGTTCATTTTTGGATGGCATTTATCGGCTTGATGTTTTACTCAATTCCTTTGATGGCGGGTGGCACCCTTAGGGGGCTAATGTGGATGGCTGGGAAACCTTTTATGGACAGCGTAGTCATGATGGCTCCATATTGGTTATGGCGTGCAATAGGAGGTACATTAATGTGGGGTTCTCATTTAATTTTTGCCTATAACATGTATAAAATGATAGCTAAACGGACAGTAATTAATATTAATGAAACTGCTATTGAAAAATTAGGCAGTAGCGATTATGAATTAGTTGATATTAAGGGATAAGATATGAACTTCTTTAACGATCATAAAAGGCTTTTTATCACGGCTCTGGCTTTGTTTTTGTTTCTTACCCTGCTAGTGGCCATTATGCCGGCACTCTATAATCAAGCCAATAATCAGCCGCTTCCCGGCGCTGAGGCATTAAGTGAAGATGCCACTGCTGGCAAGGCTGTTTTTATCGCCAATGGATGCGTAGCTTGCCATAGTCAGCAGGTAAGAAATGTGGATATGGATAAGATTTGGGGAGAGCGACCAGGCGTAGCAGCAGATTACGCGGCCAATGTACGCACAGATTTTTGGCGTAATACGGCAACCTTAATGGGTACTGAGCGTACCGGTCCGGATTTAACCAATATTGGTAACCGCCAGCCAAGTTCAGAATGGCATTTATTGCATTTATATCAGCCCAGGGCAGTAGTAGCTCAGTCTATTATGCCTGCTTATCCCTGGATGTTTGAAGTAAAGGATAAGCTGGAATCCGGAGATGTGGAAATTACAGTTCCCGATAATTATCGTAAAAATATCCGGGGAAAAATTGTTGCTAAAAAAGAAGCTTTACAATTGGTAGCTTATCTGCAATCATTAAAACAGGTAAAACTAACTGATACATCTGCAGTGCCCAAGTTTTTATATAAGCGGGCACCTAAATCTGCAGCTAATATGGCGGGTGGCGTTAAGGAAGCTGCTCTTGACGGGAACGCCTTGTATGCCACACATTGTCAGAGTTGTCATCAGGCAAATGGCGAGGGTTTAAAAGGGGCCTTTCCACCCTTAAAAGGCAGTCTAATAGTTTTGGATGAGAGTCCGGAAAAGATGATTGATATCATTATGAATGGCTATAACGCCCGGCCTGGATTTGCCGTGATGCCGCCAATTGGTACTACCAGTAATTTAACCGATGCCGAAATTGCCGCCATTATTAACCATGAACGGAGCAGTTGGGGAAATAACGCCCGGAATATTCCCCATGAGGAAGTCAAAAAGATATTAGATCTTGTGAAGCAAGTTGCAAAAAAGTAGAATAAGACAGAAACTCCCGGGCCATCTGCTTTAAGAGCAAACCTTTGGGAATTATCGAAGTTCAAATATTATATATTCTTATAGGTTTAAGGGTTGATTTCCTATGAAAACAGTTATTCTTTTTGTCCTGGCATTTACGAGCTTGTTTGTTGCCGCTTGTCCATTATGTGAAAAGCAGCAACCCAGCTTATTGAAAGGTATATCACATGGAACCGGACCTCAGGATAATTGGGACTACTTAATTGTTATTATGATGGTAATCATTGTGCTGTTAACCTTGTTTTATGCCCTGAAGTTTATTCTGAAACCCAGGGAAATGGACAAAAGCCATATCAAAAGAGTCATATTAAATTGATTGTATTATGGAAGACAGGAGCTCTATAGTTATATTTATTGATGATGAAGTGCAGCCTATCGGTTCATTTAAATCGCCTATTAATTTTGAGCTTGATACGCGAAAACTTAGTGATGGCGAGCATTTATTACGCATCGTTAGCAAAGATCCTTCCGGGGCTGAGGGAGTTCGAAAAGTTCCTTTCATTGTGCGTAATGGTCCCGATATTTCAATTGAAGGCTTACGTGGAAATGAAGTAGTAGATGGGGTTTTGCCAATTATGATCAGCGCTTACGGAAAAGGCGACCAGAAGATATTTTTAATTGAAGGAAGTGAAACACCACGGAGCATTCCCAATTGGGTGTGGTTAGCTCATATTATATTTCTGGGTTGGGCTATCTATTATTTGATTACCCAATTTTATCAATGAATCAGGGTTCGTTCTTTATAAAAATTCCCTAATCCCAGTCCCATAGAATATCATTATCCTTTCCATCCTAAAAAACCCGTGATCCAGCATTGTCCGCTGCAATCTTTTTGCACTTCGTGGACTAAAAGGATTTCCCTAAGCCTTATGGAAAATCAATTAGGCTTATAAACTTATTTAATTAAACCCTTGTTACTAGCTTGATGTCCAAGCAAATAGTTAAATAAGGAAATGAAGCTGTTGGTTCAATTTATCCTGATCTGTTTTCTTTACTCAATACCTGCAAGCTTAGAGGCACAGACTCCTGCAGATACGCTAAAAGTCTGGAATTTAAACGATTGTTTCCAATATGCTTTTAAACATAATATACAAATTGCCACTTCTCGTTTAAATGAACAATCAACCCGGCAGGATCTTTTGCAGTCAAAAGCTCAGAGAATTCCTTCACTTTCTTCTACGCTGGGCAATACATTCACGCACGCTAAAAATCAGGATACAGTTAATAGAACTTCTTTAGTGGATCAGATAGTTACCAGTGGCATATATACTCTTAACTCTTCTGTAATTCTGTGGAATGATAATGCGTTAAAAACCAATGTCCGTGAAAAAAACTTACTAACCCAATCGGCCGGCTTTTCAGTGCAAGAAATTCAGAATTCAATTACCTTTTCAATAACCACAGCTTATCTAAATGCTTTGTTGGCTAAAGAAAACTTAAAATATGTTGCAGATCTGGTGAATACTACAGAAGCCCTGGAGAAACAAGGTGAATTGTTTTATCAAGTGGGCACTATTGCTAAAAAGGATCTGTTACAATTGCAGGCACAATTAGCCAGCGACAGGTTTTTATTGGTACAGGCCCAGAATGCTATTCGGCAGAACATACTTAACTTGAAACAAATTCTCCAATTGCCATCTGAAGTTCCTTTTGATGTTAAGGTTCCCTCATCTGTAGATATTACTGAAGTGTTACCCCCTTTGCAGCAAGTACAACAGGCGGCCCTGTTAAGCTTTCCAGAGGTTAAAATCAGTAAGCTGAGCGTAGATATTTCCTCTTTAGAAATAGCCCGGTTGAGAGCAGGACTTAAACCGGCACTTTCGGCTAGTGGAGCAGTAGGTACAAATTATAACTCGTTTCTTACCAATCCATTTGGTTTTCGGGGTGGATATTTTACTCAGGCTGGGAATAATTTTTATCAGAGTATTGGTATCACCCTGTCTATACCTATTTTTTTAAACAGAATAAATAAGACCAATGTAGAAAAGGCCAAGATTTCATATAGCCAATCTGTTTTGAATCTTCAGAATACCCAGTTGGTTTTGACCCAGCAAGTAGAGCAAGCCTATCTGTCTGCCAGTAATGCCAACCAATCCTATAAAGCGGCTCAGGAGCAATTGGTTGCTGCTACCGAAAGTTACAGGATTGCTAATGAGCAGTTGAAAATAGGGGCAGTGAGTACAGTGGATCTATTGCAGCAGCGCAACCAATATGTGCAGGCTGTACAAGCTTTTATTCAATCTAAATATACCGCTTTGTTGCAGCATAAAATCTATGAGTATTATTTGGGCATACCCATCACTTTGTAAATAAAAGTATACCGCTATGGTTAAATATTAAAAATTGACCTGAGATGAAAAAGAGAAGCATTATCCTGATCTCCATATTGCTGATTATCCTGTTAGCAGTTATGTATTATTTCATATCCGGCAAAAAGGATGATGTAGTTACTCTTGAAATTGTAAAGCCACATTACGGATACATTGCTAAAAGTGTTACTTCTACAGGCACTGTAGAACCGGTTGATACGGTGATTGTAGGCGCTCAGATATCCGGAGTGGTAAAAAAAGTATATGTAGATTTTAATAGCGTTGTTAAAAAAGGAGAATTACTGGCCAAAATAGATCCCTCCATTACGGCTGCCCAGGCCCAGCAGGCTCAAGCTAATTTGGACAATGCAAAAAGCAATCTGGAATATCAGCAAAGTAATTATGGCCGCCAAAATAGTTTATATAAGTTGGGTGCTATTTCAAAATCAGACTATCAGATTGCTTTAAATCAATATAATAGTGCTAAATCGGCAGTAAGCAGTGCCGCGGCACAATTAAAACTTGCCAGTCAGAATTTAACTTATACCAATATATATTCTCCCATTAATGGAGTTGTGCTCAACAGGAACGTACGCGAAGGTCAAACTATTGCTTCCAGTTTTAATGCACCCACCTTATTTGTTTTGGCTAAAGATCTTACCCAAATGCAAGTTCGGGCGGCTGTTGATGAAGCGGATATAGGCAATGTACGGGCGGGGCAAAATGTGAGTTTTACGGTTGATGCTTTCCCGGATGATATTTTCAAAGGCAAAGTACTGGAAATATTACTTCATCCGGTGGTTTCGGCCAATGTAGTTACTTATACCACGTTAATTAATGTAGATAATAAAGAAATGAAGTTAAAGCCGGGGATGACGGCCAGCAGCAGTATTTATACCAAAGAAGAACCACATGCTCTGCTTGTTCCATCTAAAGCGTTGAATTTTAAGCCAGATTCTTCCCTTAACGGGAAATACATTATCAAACGTTTAAATAGCGGAATGAAACAACCCAAAGAGAAGATATCGGGCAATATGAATCAATCTTTTGTATGGGTACAAAAAGGAGATACGATAATACAAAAACAGATTTTTACCAGTTTAAATGACGATTCGAATGTAGCTGTGGAAAAAGGTTTAACTCAGGATGATGTAGTTATTATAGCGAGTGCTGGTAGCAGCCAATCTGCTGCTACCGATAATGCAAACCGTAGTCCGTTTATGCCCCAGATGAGAAGAAAACCACCGGCA
>DASQIU010000056.1:0-3525 GCA_035631395.1 Daejeonella sp.
GAAATACGTCCGCCATCTAAAACATACATGGCTTGCCTAAAACCCTCACCCACATTGCCCAGCAGATTTTCTTTAGGGACCCGGCAGTTGTCAAAAATCAATTCAGTGGTTTCTGAAGCCCGCATCCCTAGCTTATTTTCCTTTTTCCCGTGAGTAAAACCGGGGGTGCCTTTTTCTACCACGATGGCCGAAATTCCTCTAGAATCGCCTTTTTCGCCGGTCCGTACCATAACCACGGCCACATTTCCAGATTTTCCGTGTGTAATCCAATTTTTAGAGCCATTAATAATATAATGGTCTCCATCCAGAACCGCGGTGGTATTCATGCGCATGGCATCAGAACCAGTATTGGCTTCGGTTAAGCCCCAAGCTCCTATCCACTGGCCAGTTGCCAAATGAGGTAACCATTTTTTCTTTTGCTCCTCATTAGCAAAAGCCAGAATATGGCCCGTACACAAAGAATTGTGCGCTGCTACAGATAAACCAATGGAACCACATACTTTGGCAATTTCTACTATCACATTAACGTATTCCTGATAACCCAGGCCAGAACCTCCATATTCCTGAGGAACCAAAACCCCCATCAACCCTAATTCACCTAATTTGTGGAATAGCTCTATAGGAAATGTCTGACTTTCGTCCCATTCCATAACATGTGGGCGGATATGCTTTTCAGCAAAGTCCCGCACCATTTCGATGATCATTTTTTGGTTATCTGTGATGGAAAAATCCATTCCGCCATACTCCATTTGCATACTCTAAAACTGTGATTTTAACAAGTATAACAAATTAAAAAGCATTTTGCTGCGCCAAAAAAGCTACTTTTCAGTAGAACAATATGGTTTCCGGTTCATATTTAGGGCTCATATAAAAAGCGTCCTATTTTAACCCAAATCAAAAAGAAATTAAGGAAACAATATTTTTTGAATGAAGCTTCAAATTCTCTTTACCTTTCAAAAAATCGAGGCTGATAATAAAGGCATAACCGGCAACAATTCCATTCAATTGCTGCACTAAACGGGTGGCCGCTCCTACTGTTCCGCCGGTAGCCAGCAAATCATCATGAATTAACACCCGTTGACCAGGCAAAATTGCGTCTTCATGCAATTCTAAAACCGCCGAAGCGTATTCCAACTCACAAGGTTGTTGTATTTTACGAAAAGGCAGCTTTCCCTCTTTGCGGATGGGAATAAAAGGTACCTGTAAATGATTGGCCAGCATCAACCCAAAAAGAAAACCCCGGCTTTCTATACCGGCTACCACATCTATTTGAACATCTTTAAGAGCATCGGCCAAAGCCACTACAATTTCTGAACAAAGGGCGGCGTCTTTAAGAATTCGCGTAATATCTTTAAACAGGATGCCCGGTTTAGGAAAATCAGGTACATCCCGTATGGCAGCTTGAAGTTTGGTCTGGATCATTCGAATATTAAATAAGGCCCAATTTTACGCAAAATCTGCTCGTTTAAAATGGCTATTTTCTTTAAATCTTCTATAGAGTTATACACTCCATGCTGTTTCCTATACTGAATAATGGCATTTACCTGTTTATACGTTAAATAAGGATGCGTTTTTATTTCTTCAAAAGCGGCCTGGTTAATATTGATTTTACGAAGATTCGCAACATCTACCCGAATCTGGTTAATTAAACCTTCATATCGGGCGGAGTCAAGTCCGTAAACCTCCAGCAACTGCTCCATGCTATAAAAACCGCCTAAACGGTTTCGGTAGCGTACTATGCGTGAAGCGAAAGCCGGGCCTATTCCTCTTAAGCTTTGTAACTGCACAGAATCCGCAGAATTAAGTTCAACAACCGGCAGGAGTTTTTTGGATGGATTTTCTTCTTTGTGAAATTGCCTATTAGCGGGATAATCCTCGTTTTTAAAGCTCTTTATATCGATATAAGGTTTCAGCTGGGCAAATTGCCAGGCAGGTATGGAATACATTTTTTGCAGATCTTCCTTTTTATAAAACCTTCCTCCTTTGGCCTCATAATTTTTTATTCCTTTAATTTGGCGGGCCGAAAGGCCTAAGCGAAGCCATTCGCTTTCAGGCAAATTATTGGGGTCAAACACAAAAAGTTCTGATTTTGACATCTTAAGTTCGCTGTCTTCTATTTCATCTTTTATATTTTTGTATTGAAAATTGGAAGGCTTGCGGCTTGCCGAAGACTTAAATTTTTCGATTTCCCGGCTAAAATTCTCAAACTTATATATCTCTGGTTTCTGAATTAAACGATAAACAGACGGCGCCATCAGTGCCAGGGAAATCAGGGTACATAATACCAAAATCCCATTAAATTCCTTTTTTGAAAAACTAAAATAAGCCTTCAGGAAATTTTTCATCAGAGGGCGAAGCTTTATATTGGATTAAATTAAATATAATAAATTGGCTGGTTTGTTTCGGAGCATAAAAAGAAATGCCGGAGATAGAAATAAAGCCCTAATTTTGGACGCAATTAAAAAAGAATTTTTAGGCACTAAACGCCTACATATATTATCATAAATGAAGATTATTACTAAAGAAGAATTTGCCAAAGCCACACGCATTAATAAATTACGAATGCCAGGATTAGCTTCCCTGCTGATGGAAGTAATGAAAATTAATGATGTGAATGAGACCTTTGAAAAAGCCGAACACTTACAAGGAACCCCGTTTGTAGATAAAATACTTCAAATTTTAGGAGTTAACATTGAGTTTGATGCCCGCGAATTAAGAAATATCCCGAAAGACGGAGCTTTTATCGCGATAGCAAACCATCCTTATGGCGGCATAGAAGGCCTGGTATTACTTAAAATGCTGTGCATGGTTAGGCCGGATGCCAAATTAATGGCCAATTTTATCCTCAAAAAAATCCCTAACCTGAGCGATTATTTTATCGCGGTAAATCCTTTTGAAAATATCGAGCATTCTTCCAGCATCAGTGGAATTAAAAATACGCTGGAATTATTACGTAATGGAACTCCAATCGGGATTTTTCCTGCCGGTGAAGTATCTACTTACAAAATTCAAACCCAGCAAATCACCGATAAACTATGGCATCCGGTAGTTGGAAAAATTATCGACAAGGCCAATGTTCCGGTTGTCCCGATTTATTTTCATGGAAATAATGGACTGCTGTTTAACCTTTTAAGCCTGATACACCCTACCTTGCGGACAGCTAAATTGCCATCCGAGCTGTTTAACAAACACGGGCATACCATTAAAATCAGGATTGGGAAACCTATTCTACCCAAAGAGCTTCCTTTTCACCATAATAGCACCAAACTGCTAAACTATTTGCGGGCAAAAACCTATGCTTTAGGTACCGGATTAGAAAACGAGAAGAAATTATTTGATACGGGTAATATTTTTAAAATTAAAAAAAGTCCTCACTCCATTGTTGCCGAAACCTCTTCCGACATTTTGGCTCAGGAGGTAGAGCAATTGCAGGATTTTAAAGTTTGGACCGAAAAAAACTATCAGGTATATATTGCCCCTACCTCTAACATTCCTCATATAATTAAAGAAATTGGTCGTTTGCGG
>DASQIU010000057.1:0-5363 GCA_035631395.1 Daejeonella sp.
CTATCTACATCAACAAACATGATCTTCAATTTTGGCGCAAATGAACCAAATAATTGAATGATAAAAAATTATCGCTAGAGAATAAGCGCTTAACGGGGATATCTTGACACAATTATGCCATTTGGTCGGGGCGATTCTAAGTAATCGCCCTTAGTCTGGATGATTTGATTGATGATTCGGTTGGGGCGAACCCTATGTGGCCGCCCTGGTGGTTGGGCGATTACGTAGAATCGCCCCGACATTGAATCGCCCTTGGATGGGCGCATGGGCGATTACGTAGAATCGCCCCTACAGTTCTTTACGCAATCTAGCCACCGGTATATTCATGGCTTCGCGGTATTTGGCAACGGTTCTGCGGGCAATATTGTAGCCCTTTTCCTTTAAAATTTCGGTCAGTTTTTCATCTGCCAAAGGCCTGCGCTTATCTTCATTGCCAATACATTCTTCCAGGATTTTCTTCACTTCTTTATTGGAAACCTCTTCTCCGCTTTCCATTTGTATGGCCTCAGAAAAGAAGGATTTTAACAGGAAAGTGCCAAATTCTGTCTGCACATATTTAGAATTAGCCACCCGGGATACGGTTGAAATATCCATGCCAATGCGGTCGGCAATGTCTTTCAGGATCATGGGGCGCAAGTTGCGGTCATCTCCCGTTAGGAAATATTCATACTGATAATTCATGATGGCATTCATGGTTTTTAGCAAAGTTTGCTGGCGCTGTTTAATAGCATCAATAAACCATTTGGCCGAATCCAGTTTTTGTTTTACAAATTGAACCGCTTCTTTTAATTTCTTGTCTTTTTGAGCGGTTTTGTCATAATGCTCAAACATTTCCTGGTAGGAGCGACTAATGCGCAACTCCGGGGCGTTTTTTGAGTTTAAAGTCAGGAATAAAACGCCATCATTATTGCTGATATGAAAATCAGGAATAACCTGGAGCTGTTTGGTGGTTACAGTATTTGAGTCGCCAGGTTTTGGGTTCAGTTTTAGAATTTCAGTAACTACTTCTTTCAGCTCCTCCGAATTCATGTTCAGAGACTTTTCCAGCTTGTCGTAGTGCTTTTTGGTAAACTCATCCAGGTAATGCTCTACAATATTAATAGCATGGCGTACAGCCGGCTGATGGTCTTTTTTACGCAATTGAATTAAAAGGCATTCCTGCAAATCGCGGGCGCCTACGCCAGCGGGGTCAAAACTTTGGATAACCTTAAGCATTTCTTCCACCTCTTCATCAGTGGCAAATACGTTTTGTGAAAAAGCTAAATCATCCACCAGCGAGGCAATGGGGCGGCGTAAATAACCATCATCATCTAAACTGCCAATAATTTGCTGACCAACCCGGAAATCTTTATCAGACAGCGGAAGCAGGTCTAATTGGGCCTGTAAACTCTCAAAAAATGAGCTTTGAATGGCTATAGGTACTTCTTTTCGTTCGGTTTCATCGTCGCCGTTCTGGTCATATCTGCTCCCGTAGTCGTTAATATTATCTTCCTGCAGATAGTCATCCACATTAAATTCGTCAAAACTATCCAGGTTTTCGTCTGTGTTAAAATTATCCTCATCCGGGTCTTTGTCCGGATAAGCTTCATCAGGCTCGTTCATATTGGTTAAGCTAAAATCTTCCAATGCCGGATTCTCTTCTAACTCTTCTTTTATGCGGGTATCGAGTGCTACAGTAGGTACCTGCAATAATTTGATGAACTGAATTTGTTGCGGAGAGAGTTTCTGAAGAAGTTTTTGTTGGAGATTCTGTCTTAACATAGGGCAAATTTACATATTTATGCCATAGGTTATAAAAAAGGCGGGAATTTATCCATTAATAAAAAATACCCTACTCTACCATTTAAAGCGTGAAGTTTTTTTACTATTTTTAATAGTAATTAATCAGGAGTTATTAATCTAAATCTCAATGCTATGAGTGTGCTGTCAGAATTTAAAGAATTTATTTCCAAAGGGAATGTTATTGACCTGGCCGTGGGTGTAATTATTGGGGCGGCTTTTGGGAAAATTGTAACTTCCTTTGTGGACGATATTATTATGCCACCTATTGGCTATATATTGGGTGGCGTTGATTTTGCCAATAAAAAAATTATACTAGTGCATGCCGATGCGGCTAATAAAGTAGCTGAGGTAGCCATCCGTTACGGAAATTTTATTAATACTGTTATTCAGTTTTTGATCATCGCTTTCTGTATTTTTATGCTGATTAAGGGGATTAATGCCTTAAAACGTAAAGAAGCGGTGGCTCCGCATGTGCCTACCGAGGCAGAAAATTTATTGGCCGAGATTAGGGACATTTTACGTAGCCAGCGTTCAATTTAACTCTTTTTGAGCTTTTTTTAAATTGCTGCCGCGATAATATAAAAGACTGACTAAGTTAAATGTGTATAAAATTATCGGTAAAATTCTGTCATAAGTTTGATTTGTAAAGAATCAAAGCCTATATTTGCGCTCTTGTTTTTTAGAGCAATAATATATTAAAACGTCATGAAAAGAACATTCCAGCCTTCTCAAAGAAAAAGAAGAAATAAGCACGGCTTCAGAGAACGTATGAGCTCTGCTAACGGAAGAAGAGTATTAGCAGCAAGAAGAGCAAAAGGCAGAAAAAGAGTTTCTGTTTCTGATGAGCGTCGTCATAAAGCATAGTTTTTGATCGCTTGAGATAACAGGTTTTTGAATCTGTAGCTGATAAGGCTTAAAAGCAATCAAAATGTATACTTTCATCAAAGAAGAACGGTTATGTAATAAAAAGCTATTAGAAAAGCTTTTTCGTGACGGTTCTTCTTTTTTGTTATACCCTTTCCGCATAGTATGGCTTAGTCAAAGCCGTGAGACAGCCAATGTGCCTGTTCAGGTAGTTATTGGGGTGCCTAAACGCCGCTTTAAAAGAGCAGTCGACCGTAATCTCCTCAAGCGTCGTATCCGCGAAGTTTATCGTTTAAATAAATCAGAATATCTGTATTCTTTTCTTCAGGAGCCTCCCGCAGAATTGCTGTTGGGTATCCATTACATTGGAAAAGAAATTGAAGAGTATGCTTTCATCGAAAAAAAGCTGAAATTGGCTTTGCAACAGCTTAAGCAACATTATTTAATAAACCATGTGGAAAAACGCTGTGAATAGGGTAGTGGGTGGCTTTTTTTTGCTGCTGATTAAACTTTACCAGTATCTGCTATCGCCTTTATTGGGAGCTTCCTGCCGTTTTACGCCCACCTGTTCGCAATATGGTATAGAGGCCATTCAGAAATACGGTCCTGTTAAAGGAGGTTGGTTAACCTTAAAACGTATTGCTCGCTGTAATCCATGGGGAGGCCATGGACATGATCCGGTACCGTAATCTGACCGCTTTTTATAACTTTGGTGCATGGAGTTAGCAAACTTGCTTATTTTATTTTTGGGTGGTTGCCTTGGTGGCGTATTAGCCGGTTTATTGGGTATTGGAGGCGGTTTGGTATTTGTAGTGATATTTACCAATTATTTAATGTCTTTGAAAGTGCCCGATGCAGGTATTGCCCAGCTTATTGTGGCTAATTCTATGTTTGCCATTTTTTTTGCCGGCCTTTCTGGTACTTACAAGCATTATAAAAATGGCAATTTTTACCCGAAGCCTGTTTTGATAACCGGAGTAATGGCCGCCTTATGCTCCATGTGTACTATGTATTTGGTGCATCAAGGAAGCTGGTATAATAAAAATGTTTTTACGGCGATCGTTATTTTTATTGTGTCATTTATTGCCTATAAAATTTTGTTCCTGAAAAATGATGCAAAGGTTGATTTGCCGGCAGAACAATTCTCTGTCCGGAAGTTTTTTTTTACTGGTACCGTAGGCGGTACTTTAGCATCTTTATCCGGTATTGGTGGAGGCATTATAATGGTGCCTATGTTAACCAGGTTGCTGCATATCGATATTAAAAAAGCTACCGCCATTTCTTTGGGCGTTATTACCATTACCTCTCTGGTTTTATCTTTTTATTTATTGATGGTCAATCCGCCGGTGCCGGTAAATTTGCCGCATACTTATGGATTGATTGTACTACCCATGGCTTTGCCGGTTGCATTGGGTTGTACCATATTTTCCCCGGTAGGGGTTAATCTGGCCAAAAGACTATCAGAAAAAAGCATTCAGATTATTTTTGCGCTGTTTTTGCTGGTAGTAATTTTTAATATGATCTACAATTTGCTATGAAATTGATTTTGCTGATTGAAACAGCCACCACTTCCTGCTCGGTTGCCCTGGCCGGCGACGATAAAATTCTGGCCTTAAAAGAGGTAAATGAGCGGAATATCCATGCCAGCCATATCACCCTGTTTATTGAAGAAGTGATGCAACAGGCAGGTAAAAGCTATTCAGAGTTAGACGCTGTGGCCATTAGTAAAGGCCCTGGCTCTTATACCGGGTTGCGTATTGGCGTTTCTACTGCAAAAGGTTTATGTTTTGCCCTGGATATTCCTTTAGTTGCAGTAGACACCTTGCAGGCCATGGCCAGTGGAGTACGTTTTAGCGAGGCTGATTGGGATGCAGATACCCTTTTTTGCCCCATGATTGATGCTCGCCGAATGGAAGTATACACGGCTCTTTTTGATCAGAATTTGGACGCTGTTTTGCCTACTGAAGCCAAAATACTGGACGAACATACTTTCGATCAGTACCTGGATCAATATCAGATAGTATTTTTTGGCGATGGATCCGAAAAGTGTAAAGCGTTGTATGCTGAAAGAAACAATGTTTCTTTTACAGATTTTCAGAATTCGGCAGCCCATTTAAGCCATTTGGCCTTTCAAAAGCTGGAAGCAGGACAAACCGAAGATGTAGCCTATTTTGAGCCTTTTTACTTAAAAGATTTTATTGCCGGCCGGCCAGCCAACTCCTGAGATCCAATATTTTTTATTGCCTAACCGGAATATAGCTGGCATTGCTGCGATGTTCCAGTACGGGACCAAACTTAAACGCCAGACCCAGATAAAATGCTGCGCCAAGGTAACCATTGCCATTTACCTGCTGTATCAGCGATTTAGATAATTGGTAGGTTTTTAATAATTGATCACTTCCGATAAAAAACTCTGCATTGGGCGATTTGACCATGAATTGTCCACCTATTTGCAGGTAATTATTGGTATTGTAACCTGCCGATGCGGCAAGAACGAATTGGTTGTAGCGGAAATTGTTTACTACAGCAATATCCCCGCCCGGATAAAATAAATTTTTGGATAAGATGAAATTAGGCTGGTAGAAGCCAAAATCCTTGCTGAGTAAGGCTTCGGCTTTTCCATTGATTAAAGACAGGTATTTGCCTGGATCCGGATCCTGAGTCATCACTTTATCCAGCTGATTTTTTACCTGGCTGCCTGGGTCATTGTTATTGTT
>DASQIU010000058.1:0-3481 GCA_035631395.1 Daejeonella sp.
GTAAAAAAAAGATAAACCGATAACTCGGGCATAGGTAAAAAACGTTAATGGATAGAGAGCGACAAAGGTAATCTTTTTTGAATTTTTAGGTTAATTATTTAGCTAAAATTTGAAATGTAGTTGCAAAAGACTTTTCCCAGAAAACCTAATTTATAGAAGCCTCCAGGCTAACCCGATTGATGTGGAAAAACCCACGGAATAAGGATTTCGAACAAAAAGCGGGAGATTTCCCAAAGAGGTTTACACTTTAATGTAAAGGGTGAATGCTAACAAAAACTTCCTTAATTCAGCTCCTTATACAAACGAGGCTGCCCCTTAAAGAGCAGCCTCGCTTGCATAAAATATTTTGGAACAAATTACTTTAAAGAATAAAGCTGGTTAAATAACAGTTTAAAGGTATTATGTGACTGCCCGCGGAAAGTAATTTCCGGACCAAAAGCATATAAATTACCCGAACCCACCGGAGCTACAAAAGCCGCAACTCCGTCTTTTAAGTAAGATTGTCCCCATGCCCAGCCGCTGCGTAAAGGTTCGGCAGTGGGGAACCAAGCCAGTGGTTTTATGCCTTGTTTGGCAGCGCCTTCTTCCAGCTTAAATACCGGGCTGTTGTTAAAATTCACATCAGCTTCGGTAAACATTCCCCAGGTAGCTGGTTGAGTATTGTCAAAGCTGGCTTTTAAAATACTTCCGGGGATATAGAATTTAGTACCCGGCAATGGGCGCTCCTGACCTTTTTCAGTTTTCTCTACCAGAGCATTTTTAACCGGCAAGCCTAAATGATAAGCTAAATTAGTACTGCTGCCAATAGTAACAATATTACCTCCTGCCTCTAAAAAGGCTTTTAGTTGCGGGATAGATTTAGTGGCGGTAATACTACCCAACCAAGGGCGAAACTCAGCCGGAATATCATCCGGCTTCGGTCCTCGCTCCATGGCGTTAGTCGAAACCGGTGGAATAGCTCCGCCTACAAATACAATCACATCGTATTTATCGCGAAGTTTACCTGCATCAATATCCTGCGGATAAACTACCTGGAAATTAAATCCATATTGCTCCATGATCCAGCGAATCCATCCCGATGGCATTGAGCCACCATAATTATCCCATAAGGCAATTCGCATGGCATTTACCCGGCTAATCCCGGTAGGTTTTTTAGCAATGCTTGTCGCTTTAAGACCTAAATCAGCAGAAAATTTCTTCACCAATGCATTGGCTTTATCTCCCGAAGGGATATAGAAAGTTCCCGCTTCTGCTCCCGCTACTTCATTTTGCTTTTGGGATAAACGATAAACGGCTATGCCTTCTTTTAGAAGCTGATTTACCGCGATAAAGGAATTATTTACTTGAGGGCTCAACAAATATCCCGCCTGGGCAGCAGCCGGAGCTTGCTGTGGCATTGGCTTCTGCAGTTCGCCATAAGGAATGCGAACAAAGGAACCATTTACTTCATCCAAAACACGATCGAACTGTACTCCCATCTGGTAAGCCAGGGTCCAACCAGCTGCATCATACGGACGAATTGGAGGGCCTCCCGGATATTGAAAATCATTCGGGTGATCCTGAGGTTCAAACATATCCAATACATGCGGACGGAAAGCCTGATCGGTTTTTACAATGTAGGATCCGGCAGGATAAATTTTTCCGGCCAATGTAAAGTTGGCATTAGCTTTATGAACGGATATACCCGATTTGATCAACGCATTGATAAATTGCACGGCTGTTGGAAAATCGGCCTGATTGGCCGGAATAACATAAGCCCGGGCATCCCGGCGGGCCGGATCTCTTAAAATGGCATCAAAATATTTAACCGGCATGTTGCCTTGACCAAAACCGCGGGTTGCAGTAGCCGTATCGGCTTTTTGATCGTTCTTATGAGCAGCTTTTATCTCATCTATTTTGCCTGGAGAAAGCGACCAGTTATCACGACTCGCACGCTCTATAGAGTTTTTCCCCATCTTATAAATATTGAATAAAAGTTCATCCCGCTGGCGGGCAGCATAATTCAATACCGCATAATTTAGAGAGATGGAGTAGTCAATAGACTGGCGGAAATGCCATTTTTGCGGTGTAACCGGATTAGGGGTAGCACTATTCGGAATCAGTCGATCAGCCACCAGAGGTATTTCAGAAGGGGTTGGGTTACCAATAATCTCGGTAAGCAATCCTACCATATTATGAAAATAAGGCGTAGTGCGTAAACCGCCGTTCCACCAGGTAGAATAATTAGAACCGCTGCGTTGTGTATAGCCAGGTTTATTTTCGGAATTTAAGCGGTTGTTCATGGCGGCGCCTACCGCATCGATACTGGTAACCAGCAAAGGATCATAAACATAATTGAAAGGATCGCGGTAAGGCGGCCCTGCTAATACCGATCCGGCCGGACCAGTTTGGTGGTGATTGTACATGATCTGTGGGATCCATTCGATGAACAACTGCCGGCTGATATTCCAGCTTTCGCTCATATTCATCATGTAAAAATCCCGGTTATTATCATGGCCTACATATTTTTGATAAAGGCGGGGGATATCCATATTCCGTTTTTTGGGATCTTTCTCCCGCATATACCAGTTTGACATCAGTTCCTGACCATCGGGGTTGGCATGCGTTAACAGAATGATGGTCTGATCCAAAATGCGCAAAGTTTCCGGATCGCGGCGGCTGCTTAACTGCCAGGCGGTTTCAATAAGCTGATGGGCGCCTACCGTTTCATTGGCATGCAAACCACCATCAATCCAAACTACGGCTTTACCTTCGGCAGCCAGTTCGCGAGCCTGGGCATCAGTAAGACCTTCGGCCCGGGCCAGTTTTTGAGAGATCTCCTTATAGCGAGCCAGTTTTTTCAAATTCTCAGGCGATGATACGATCAGCATGTACTGATGGCGACCTTCTTCTGTTAAGCCTATATCCACCAGTTTTACACGGTCTGAGCTTGCTGCCAGCTTTTTGAAGTAGGCTTCAGTCTGAGTATAATTAGCCAGTTGGTAATCATCGCCAATATTAAAGCCAAAATGCTCTTTAGGCGTTGGAATTTGGGCCAAACAGACCGTTAGGCTCAAAAATAAAATCAGCGTAAGCGAGTGGTAAAATTTCCTCATTCGTTTAAGTTTAGTTTAAATTGGAAAAGATAAAACAAATGAAAGATATATTCACAGGTTTTCCAATACTCTTGCCAGGATATCAGGCCGATACTTTGTAATACTATGGCTACAAAACCTGATTTTTTCTGATATTAGCCCCGGATTATATTGTCTGAATTAGGATTCATTAGATTTTGGGATGGAAGGATATTAATAAAAAACATGAATTGCACGAATTAGAAAAATGCCGACATGTAAGAAGCACGTTCCTCAAATTAACAATTCCCAAATCAACTATTAACAAGCAAATGAACTGGATCACTCTCATTATAGCCGGACTTTTTGAAGTGGGCTTTACAACCTGTTTAAGCAAAGCCAAAGAAAGCACCGGAACTGCCTCGATA